>NZ_JAARMC010000029.1:0-67498 GCF_012985595.1 Pseudomonas sp. WS 5411 | reverse complement strand
CCGAGCCTAGGCGAGGTGCCGAGTGGTGGGGCAAGAGCCCTTTTGGTTACTTTTGGGGCTCTTTTCCAAAAGTGACCCGCTGTAAGAGCGGAACCAATAGCCGCCATGACCGCAGCAACGGATATGTACACAACCCCAGAAAAGAGTTGTGTAGATCCCTGTACCTAAGGCCATCGCGGGCAAGCCCACTCCCACACAAGCCCCACAATGGCGTAATGTCATGTCCGAAGATTATTGCGCGTCGAACGCCTGCCCATTGATCCCCGAGCTGTCCGGGCCCATCAGGTACAGGTACACCGGCATGATCTCTTCCGGCAGCGGGTTGTTGGTCGGGTTTTCCCCTGGGTAAGCCTGGGCACGCATGCTGGTCCGGGTAGCGCCGGGGTTGATGCTGTTGGCGCGCACTGCCGCCACGGTGTCGAGTTCATCGGCCAGGGTCTGCATCAGGCCTTCGGTGGCGAACTTCGACACGCCATAGGCGCCCCAGTAGGCCCGGCCCTTGCGCCCGACGCTGCTGGAGGTGAACACCACCGAAGCATCCTGGGACAGCTTGAGCAGGGGCAGCAGGGTGGCGGTCAGCATAAACATGGCGTTGACGTTGATATGCATGACGCGCATGAAGTTCTCGCCCGACAGCTGTTCGATCGGCGTGCGCGGACCAATGATCGAGGCGTTGTGCAGCAGCCCGTCGAGATGGCCGAATTCTTTTTCGATCATCGCCGCCAGCTCGTCGTATTGATGGGGCAGGGCGGTTTCCAGGTTGAACGGGATCACCACCGGCTGCGGGTGGCCGGCGGCTTCGATTTCATCGTAGACCTGGGCCAGGTTGGCCTCGGTCTTGCCCAGCAACAGCACGGTGGCACCGTGGGCGGCGTAGGTCTTGGCCGCCGCTGCACCAATCCCGCGGCCGGCGCCGGTGACCAGGATGACCCGGTCCTTGAGCAATTCTGGGCGTGCGGAGTAATCAAACATAATCGACCTCAACAAAAATTCAGTCTGAATGTGGGGCGGGCTCGCTCGCGATAGCGCAGTGTCAGTCAATAAAGCGGCAGCTGATTCACCGCTATCGCTGGCAAGCCAGCTCCCACATTGATCTCAGTGTTTCAGTGTCAGCAGCTGCAGAGTGCACTATCGAGCACCTTGCGCAGCTCCAGCGGGTGATCGACCACAACGTCGGCGCCCCAGTTGCGGGCGTTGTCGTCGGGGTGGATATAACCATAGGTGACGGCGGCGGTACGGGTCCCGGCGTCGCGGCCCGATTCGATATCCCGCAGGTCGTCACCCACGAACAGCACGCTGGCCGGGTCCAGGTCGAGCATCTTGCAGGCCAGGATCAGCGGCTCCGGGTCGGGTTTGCTGTTCTTTACGTGGTCCGGGCAGATCAGCAGCGCCGAGCGCTGGGCCAGGCCCAGTTGCTCCATGATCGGCTCGGCAAAGCGCAATGGCTTGTTGGTTACCACGCCCCAGATCAGCTTGGAGCGCTCGATGTCTTCCAGCAGTTCGGCCATGCCATCAAACAGCTTGCTATGGATCGCGCAGCCCTTGACGTAGCGTTCGAGGAACTCCAGGCGCAGCTCTTCAAAGCCTGGAGACTCCGGGTCCATGGAAAATGTCACGGCGACCATGGCCCGGGCGCCGCCGGAAATTTCATCGCGGATATGCTGGTCGTTGATCGGTGCAAGCCCGCGCTCGGCGCGCATGGCCTGGCAGATGGCGATAAAGTCCGGCGCGGTATCGAGCAGCGTACCGTCCATGTCGAAAAGAACCGCTTTCAACTTCACAGGCTTATTCCTCTCGCAGGGTCTGGATCATGTAGTTGACGTCGACGTCGCTGGCCAGCTTGTAGTGCTTGGTCAGGGGGTTGTAGGTCAGGCCGATGATGTCCTTGACGGTCAGCCCGGCCTGGCGGCTCCAGGCACCCAGCTCGGACGGACGGATAAACTTCTTGAAGTCATGGGTGCCGCGCGGCAGCAGCTTCATGATGTATTCGGCGCCGATGATCGCGAACAGGTAGGCCTTCGGGTTGCGGTTGATGGTGGAGAAGAACACCTGGCCGCCGGGCTTGACCATACGGAAGCAGGCACGGATCACCGACGATGGGTCGGGCACGTGCTCCAGCATCTCCAGGCAGGTCACCACGTCGAACTGCTCGAGCATTTCTTCGGCCAGGGCTTCGGCGGTGATCTGCCGGTATTCGACGCTCACCCCCGACTCCAGTTGATGCAGTTGGGCCACGGCCAGGGGCGCTTCGCCCATGTCGATACCCATCACCGTGGCACCGCGCTGGGCCATGGCTTCGCTGAGAATACCGCCACCGCAGCCCACGTCGAGGACTTTCTTGCCGGCCAGGTTGACCCGCTCGTCGATCCAGTTGACCCGCAGCGGGTTGATGTCGTGCAGGGGCTTGAACTCGCTTTCGCGGTCCCACCAGCGATGGGCCAGGGCTTCGAATTTGGCGATTTCGGCGTGGTCGACGTTACTCATGGGTAGTCCTCTAAATCCGATAAAACGTTTTGCCTGGCCAGGAATTTCGATCCGGGGCCGGCGTTATTCGTGGTGTCCGCTGATGCGCCGGCCCCAGGCAATGGCCGTGGCGCTCAGCTGTTGTTCATCCATGCGCGTCAGTTGCCGGTCGTCGAGCAGTTGCTTGCCGCCGACCCAAAGGTGTTTCACACAATCGCGCCCAGTGGCATATATAAGCTGTGACACCGGATCGTAGATCGGTTGCTGGGCCAGGCCCGAGAGGTCGAAGGCCACGATATCTGCAGCCTTGCCCACTTCCAGCGAGCCGATTTCCGTTTCCAGGCCCATGGCCCGTGCGCCGTTGAGGGTGGCCATGCGCAGCGCGCGATGGGCATCCAGGGCGCTGGCCGAGCCGGCGACGGCCTTGGCCAGTAGCGCGGCGGTGCGGGTTTCGCCCAGCAGGTCGAGGTCATTGTTGCTTGCCGCGCCGTCGGTGCCTACTGCCACATTGACGCCGGCCTGCCACAGGCGTTCCACCGGGCAGAAGCCACTGGCCAGTTTCAGGTTGGATTCCGGGCAATGGATCACACTGCTGTTGCTTTCTACCAGCAACGCCAGGTCTTCTTCGCTGATTTGGGTCATATGAACGGCCTGCAAGCGCGGGCCGAGCAAGCCCAGGCGTGCAAGGCGGGCCAGGGGCCGCTCGCCGTACTGTTCGACAGACTGCTGCACTTCACCGGCGGTTTCGTGGACGTGCATATGAATCGCGGCGTCCAGTTCCTCGGCGATGACCCGGACTTTTTCCAGGTTTGCATCGCTGACGGTGTAGGGCGCATGGGGGCCAAAGGCGATTTTGATCCGCGGGTGATGCTTGAGGTCGCCAAACAACTCCACGCCCTGGCGGATTGCCTCGTCGGCAGTGGCCGCGCCGGGGATCGGGAAGTCGAGGATCGGAATCGCAATCTGCGCACGCATGCCGCTGTTATGCACGCGCTCGCTGGCGACCTTGGGGAAGAAGTACATGTCCGAGAAGCAACTGATGCCGCCTTTGATTTGCTCGGCAATTGCCAGGTCGGTGCCGTCGCGCACGAAGGCCTCGTCGACCCACTTGGCTTCGGCCGGCCAGATATGCTGTTGCAGCCAGGTCATCAGCGGCAGGTCGTCGGCCAGGCCGCGAAACAGGCTCATGGCCGCGTGGCCGTGGGCATTCACCAGGCCCGGGCTCAGTAGCACCCCCGGCAACTCGCGCACTTCATGGGCCGCCAGCTTCAGCGCCTGGTCGCGCGGGCCGATAAACGCGATGCGCCCATCGCGAATGCCCAGGCCATGTGCCTTGAGCACCACGCCCGCAGGTTCGACCGGTACCAGCCAGCTTGGCAGCAGCAATAAGTCGAGCGGGGCGGCGGGTGGTGTCATAGCGAGCATCGTCCGGGGCGGTCATATAAAGAGGGCGAAGTATACCCGAGCGCCCTGGCGGGCGGATCGCTATAATCGGCGGCTTTTGTTGATGAGTACGGGGTGATGGATGCGCGATCGACTGTTGGCAGCAGAGAAAGTGAAGGCCATAGAGTGGCGTAATGGCGCACTGCACCTGCTCGATCAGCGTGCGCTGCCATCCAGGGAAAGCTGGGTGACATGCGCGACGGTCGACGAGGTGGCTGCAGCCATTCGCGCGATGGTGGTGCGCGGCGCGCCGGCGATCGGCATCAGTGCCGCCTACGGCCTGGTGCTCGCCGCCCGTGAGCGCATCGCCGAGGGCGGTGACTGGCAGGCGTCGTGGGAAGAAGACTACGCGCTGCTGGCCGACTCCAGGCCCACCGCGTCGAACCTGTTCTGGGCCCTCAAGCGCATGCGCGACCGCCTCGACCGCCTCAAGAACCACGCCGACCCATTGGCGGTGCTGGAGGCCGAAGCCATCGCGATCCATGAAAGTGACCGCGAAGCCAACCTGACCATGGCGCAACTGGGCGTCGAGTTGATCCGCAAGCACCAGGGCAATGCTCAGGCCATCCTGACCCATGGCAACGCGGGGGCATTGGCCACCGGCGGTGTTGGTACTGCGCTCGGGGTAATCCGTGCGGCGTTTCTGGAAGGCATGGTCGAGCAGGTTTATGCCAACGAAACTCGCCCCTGGCTGCAAGGCTCGCGGCTGACCGCCTGGGAATTGGCGGGCGAGGGTATCCCTGTCACGGTGAATGCCGACTCGGCCGGTGCGCATATCCTCAAGACCAAGGGCGTGACCTGGGTGATTGTCGGCGCCGACTGCATCGCGGCCAATGGCGACGTGATCAGCAAGATCGGCACCTACCAGTTGGCGGTGTGTGCCATGCACCACGGCGTGCGCTTTATGGTGGTGGCATCCAGCTCTACCCTGGATTTGATGATGGCTACTGGCGATGACGTCGCCCTCGAAGAGCGGGATGCCGGCGAGTTGCTGGAAGTCGCCGGGCAGCGCTTTGCCGCCGATGTAGCGGCTTTTAACCCGGTATTTGACGTGACCCCGGCCGACTTGATTGACGTGATCGTGACTGAAAAAGGCATCGTCGAGCGCCCGGATACGGCCAAATTGGCAAAGTTGATGTGCCGCAAGCGTCTGCATTGAGGCGGTCAGTAGTACAAGTGTAAGGCCGTCTGGGCGAGGGGTTCTCGCAGGATGGTGATCAATGTCACGGCATTTCTGAGTGTGGGCGTCAGCGCCCGCGAGCATGACGATGTGGCCGTGGCCCATGATCACCTTCGGGGCACCTATTCATGTCTACCGTTACATCTGCTTCCATGCCTGACCCGCTCATTGACGACCGTGAGTTGATGGGCGTCCTTCCAGTGCCCAGCCGGGCCTGGCATCTGCAACAGCTGCAAGCCGAGAGTGCATTCTGCGAACGCCTGGTGCGGCACCAGCCGTCGCTGGCGCGCATCAGTGGCGAAGCGTTCCAACAGGCGCTTGATCGCCAATTTCCCGAGCTGGAAATCGACCCTGATACGGTGTGGCTGCTGGAGGAGCTGCCATCCGGTGTCACGCCGCGTTCAATGACCCAGGCGATGCAGGAGGCCCTGGTGTCAGGCGCGGCCCCGCTCGACTCATCCATAAACGGTTTTTCTGCGATCAACCCTGCAGCGGGCCATCAGAGCCTGCTCGATATTGATCCTGAAACGTTCGTCGAGGTGCTCAATCAGCATCTTCAGGGGCTGTTCGAACATTTCCGCCAGCACCTGGGTCGGTTCTGGTACAACCCTGTTCGCCAAGGCAATGAGTTGACCTCGCGTGACACCTGGCTGCGTTATCGCCAGGGTGAACTGGCGGCAGAAGCGGCGTTACGCAGGGCCGATAACCTGGCGGATCCGACGGTTGGGCTCACGGCCGATGGCTGGGCCCTGGCGCGCAGCCTGCTTGCCGAGCAGTCCCAGCCTGCGAGCGACCCGCCCAAGGTGGCAATGTTTCGCCTGGTGCTCAGAGGCGCGGGCCAGGATATCAATCTGTCGGCTGCGTTTGTGTTGGCGTGGCGGGGAGGGCTGACCAAAAGTCGGCCGGTGCTGCTTTATACCCCGCAGCGCGGCCTGGAGGAGTTTGCCTGCGACTCTGCGATATTGGCCGCTCTCAGCTTGCGGCAGGCAGTCGCGGGGGAGCGCGATGAAATCCTCGTAAACGTTGCGCAGCCTGAGCGCGAGCAAGTGCTTGCCTTGCGCCGGGAGCGGCGCGCGTATTGGGGGCTGGTGGGGATGCTCCCGGATGCCCGGGGTTCTCTGCTGGGGCAGGTCCTGGACGAGCAACTGGCCCAGCAACGGGTCAATGCGCGCGCCGCTTTTTTGCCCGTCCGGTCGGGGATTGATACCCGGGTTGCGCAGGTGCTGGCGCTGCCCACAGGCTTGCCGGGGGACCTGCTCCGGCGCCCGCTTCGCCCTGATACGTTGCCGGTGGTGCCCTCTGCTGGCATTGCCGTGGGCGACCAGCAACAGAACCTGATACGGCAGATAAACAAGCTAAACCGCTTGACGGGGCAATTGCTTGCGGGCGCGCCCGGGTTTGATGGGTTTTTCCAACAGCAGTTGAAAACACTGTTCCCCAGCTTCAGCGGGAAGATCAGCCCCTTGCAGATCTATTTCACCCGTTCTCGAACCGATGGGCGGCCATATGCGTCCCAGACGCTGGAATCGCTGCTCGATACGCTATGGGAGGGCGGTGGTACTGACGACTATGCGGACGGCGCGTTTTACGTAGAACCCAATACCCTGGATGAAGGTTACAGGCTGCAGCAGGTCGGCACGCCGAGCAGCCTGGTGATGACGCTGAAACAACAATTTGCCGGGCTGCTGGGCGAATTTTGGAGTACGGCTCAGCGCGACCAGGGCGCGCCCGTCGATTTGCTGACGCGGGTGCGCAAGCAAATACTGGCGACCGAATCGGCCTTGCGCACGATGGATGGCACTTTGACCTCGTCCCATCGGCAACTGATCGACGAGGTATTGAAATACCCCACTGCTGTCGCCCGCGAGCTGGCGTTTCCCCTTGCGCAACGCCCCCGGATCTACAGTCTGACTTTGACCGGCGGGGAGCGATTTGCCACGGCGTTTATGCTTAGCCCGGACAGTGTCAGCCCGCCCAGCGGGCCGCTGGTGTTGTGGACGGTTGCCCAGGGATTTGAGGCGTTTTCGAGCCTGGCCTGCCTTAATGCCGAGGTGGGGCGGCGCCTTGACGAGGGTGCGCCCGAAGGTCTCCTGTTGGCCGGCGGCCTGCCAGCCGATGTGCGTGGCCAGCAAACCGGCCGTTGGACGGGGCGGCTTGCGCTCGTCCCGGAGGTAATAGAAGGCGATTTTGTCGCCCACGGGGTTGAAGCCTTGCTGAGCAAACAGCAGCGAGATCTGCGCCTGGTGCTTGAGGCTGATAATCGCCTGCGCCCTGGAACGGTGGACAGAGTCATTGACCTGGCACCCCAGTTGGATACGGCGCCAGCTTTTGTAGTGCGTAACCAGTTGTTGGAAGAACAGGCCGCGCCGGGTTGGCAAAAGGCGTTGGCGGCAACGGATCGGGAGCGCTTGCAGGAGGCGGCGCTGGCCGCGCAGGAAAAAAACCAGGCTCTGGCAGCGTTGCTTGAGGGCCTTGAGTCGTTGCACGGATATGCCAGGCAGAAGCTCAGAGGCAGGCTGCGAGATTTTTTGGAGGCGCGTGGTTTGCCCGGTTCTGCAGTGGAGCAGATCGATCCGGACAAGATCATCGTCGTGCGCACCGAGGCTGTTCGGGTTACCTATGTATCCCAGCCGGGCGTGACGCCGCCTGTTGAAAGCGTGTACGTCGAACGTATGGGCTTGACTGAGCTGACCCTCAAGAACCTCAAACCGTGGGAAGGGAGCATCGCCTGGACGTCGAGGGTCAATATCGAGGCGTCCCTGACGTATGCCGACGGGCGACGTGTGTTCGACGTGCGTGGCGAGGCGCTTAAGCTGTCGCGCGAGACGATTGAGCGCTGGGTAAAAGAAATCGATGCCGGTCATCATTATTGCGAGGACGTTCTAAAGAAAACATTCGCGCCGCCTGCCACCTCGGCGGCGGCCGAGCGGCTGGCACAGGCATGGATGGCGGGCCAGGCTGCCACGTTGGAGTATGCAGCCCAGTCGGCACGGCTCAATCCAGCCATCTATAAAACGGTATTAACGGCTGACCCTGCGAAAAAACGTGCGCAGCAATGGGTGGAGGCGGTGCTGGCGGCATGGGCACCCGCTGCTCGGCCTCGGGTGGAGGGGCGGGCGGTCGTGGCAAATATCCTGATGTTAGGGGTGCCTGACGCCGAGCCTGAGCGCGGGGGGAGCCAGTGGGTGCAGGGGTTGGTCGTGATCTCGACCGCAGAAGATGCCGAGCGGGTGCTTTATGCACCCAATGCGCCCGACGGCCTGGACTTGCGGGAGTTGGCCGGAGATAGCGAGCTGATAGCATTGCTCGGCAGGCCGCAGTGGCGGGCCTATCTCCTGGAGCGACTGTGCGTAAAGTCCCAGCAAGTGATTGAAAGCCTGGTCTCGTCGGGTTTGAAATATCAGCTTTTCGCTGAGGGCCTGGCGACTTTTTTCCTCAGTGGCGTGAAGCCACTGGAGCGTCTGCCGCCCTTGAATGTGCAGTTGGTGCCTTGTCGATCGTCCCTGCTGCAAGCCCTGTACTACTTGCAGGTTTTTCGCTTGGTAGAGCTTGCGCAGCGCGGTGCCAATACGAATGCGCAAGTCAGTCGTCAATCGACCTTCAATAAGTTGATGTTTGGGGTCGAGGTGGCAGGGATGCTGCTGGATATGCTGCCCTGGGGGCTTCATTGGGGCTCTTCGATCCCGCGGCTCTGGAGCCGGTTGGCGCACTCTGCGGTGGGTAATTTTCGGGCGCGCGGTCAGGCTATTCCGGGGCTGGTTCTGCGTGATGGGCCTGGTGGATGGCGTCTGAGTATGGATGCTGTAATTGAGGGGGGCGAGGTGCTCGGTGTCAGGCCCCTGGCGATCCGCAGTGCGTTTTTCAGCCCGCCGGCAGTGCCTGCGCGGTCCCTTCTACAGGCGTCGCGCCCGCCAACGCCAGCCTCGCTCATCCCCGAGGCGTGGAAGGCCAGCGCCGTGCCTCGCGACGAAGCGGCCGTGTTGCTCCGAGGTCTGGAGCCTAATGCCAAGGGTATTTACCGCACCCAGGCGGGTGAGTACTTGATTCGCCCGGTGGATAGGCAGGGCAATGCAGTGATATTGCGCATAAAAAGCGATTTCAAGCTCTACGGCGAAGGCGGTTTGACCGTACAGGTCATTGATGCCCAGCGGCGCACCGAGGTGGGTTTTCTGCGCTCCGGCAGGTCTGGGCACTGGCACTCGATCGGGGTCAGGGGCGCGGGGAAATCCGGCTCGAAACTCTCGATGGAATTGCCTGTGGAGGAGTATCTGACAACAGATCAATACAGATTCAACAGCCACGGTTTCCACGGTTTACCTGCTTCAACGGTCGATTACTATGACGCCTGGTTTGTTCGGGATCGTCGGCGATTCTTCGAGACGGTGCAGATACCTCCTCGGCCCGAGGCGCTTTCTCTGGGGGCGTCGGCCACGGTGGATGATCTGATTCGCGGGTGGCCGGAATCGGTGCAAGGTTTGGTGCTGGGGGAAAACCATGCGGAAAAAGCCAGTGTCACGTTTCTGACCGATAAGATGCAGGCGCTTTATGATCGCGGCTTTCGCACGCTGTACATCGAGGGTAGCCATGCCACCGGGTCGCCCATGCTATTGGTTTCGCCCGGTTCGGTGAGTGCGCGCAGCGTGGTGTCAAGGAGGGCCCAGGCCTGTGGCCTGAGGGTGCGTGGACTGGATGATGACTATTTGACGCTGCGCAGGGATCGCTACACCGGCAGGCCTTCGATTGATATGTCGAGCCGGATTGAAGACATGAATTACTTCGCTGTTCGTCAGATTCAGGCTTATCACCCAGAAGACGGCGGCCGATGGATCGCGTGGGTGGGAGCAGCCCACATGAATACCACCGACGGCGTGCCGGGAATTGCCGAGCTTACCGGGGGGATTGGCGTGCGCATCAGCGACGCCAGGGCCGGGCAGCCCACGGTTCTCAGGGCGCCGGGCAGGCGCGGATGGTTTTCAGGGGCGGCTGCGCCGGATGTGGAAATTGAGTTGGATGTCACCCATTCTCCTGCGCGTCGGCCTGAAGGGCCTGACAATTTATAGGCCTATTGGCGTTTGCGCGGCGAAATACAGCCAATTGCGGGCTCAATTGCGAGGCCGTTGGGTCTCTGAGCGCCTCTCGGCTCCATTCAGCCTGTCACTGGTCAACTAACTACACTCCATGCGCATCAGGGGGATAGGTGCGTGGCGGCGATTGTGATAACATTCGGCGGTTTCCAGGGTCGCCCCGAGGGGCTACCTATAACGTGCAGATCCGTGTCATAACTCGTTGATTTGTCGTAAGTCGTTGTCAGGCACTTTGCCGGCAGCGGCGAGCTTCGTTCGTCTCATATGGACGCGACGAGGTTTCACCCGAAAAAGGAATCAGGCTTCTCATGGGCGAACTGGCCAAAGAAATCCTCCCGGTCAATATCGAAGACGAGCTGAAACAGTCCTACCTCGACTACGCAATGAGCGTAATTGTCGGGCGGGCACTGCCTGATGCGCGCGATGGCTTGAAGCCCGTGCACCGGCGTGTGCTGTTCGCGATGAGCGAGCTGGGTAACGACTGGAACAAGCCGTACAAGAAATCTGCCCGTGTTGTCGGTGACGTGATCGGTAAGTATCACCCTCACGGCGACACTGCGGTGTACGACACCATCGTACGGATGGCCCAGCCATTCTCCCTGCGCTACCTGCTGGTAGACGGCCAGGGCAACTTCGGTTCGGTGGACGGCGACAACGCCGCAGCCATGCGATACACCGAAGTACGCATGACCAAGCTGGCGCACGAGCTGCTGGCCGACCTGCATAAAGAAACCGTGGACTGGGTGCCGAACTACGACGGCACCGAAATGATCCCGGCGGTCATGCCGACCCGTATTCCCAACCTGTTGGTCAACGGCTCCAGCGGTATCGCCGTGGGCATGGCCACCAACATCCCGCCACACAACCTCGGTGAAGTCATCGACGGTTGCCTGGCGCTTATCGACAACCCTGAGCTGACCGTCGATGAGCTGATGCAGTACATCCCCGGCCCGGACTTCCCGACCGCCGCAATTATCAACGGTCGCGCCGGCATCATCGAAGCCTATCGTACCGGTCGTGGCCGCATCTATATGCGCGCCCGTTCGATGATCGAAGACATCGACAAGGTCGGTGGCCGCCAGCAGATCGTCATCACCGAGCTGCCTTACCAGTTGAACAAGGCGCGTCTGATCGAGAAGATCGCCGAGCTGGTTAAAGAGAAGAAACTCGAAGGCATCACTGAACTGCGCGACGAGTCTGACAAAGACGGTATGCGCGTGGTGATCGAGCTGCGTCGTGGCGAAGTGCCTGAGGTGATCCTCAACAACCTCTACGCCCAGACCCAGCTGCAAAGCGTGTTTGGTATCAACGTCGTGGCCCTGATCGACGGTCGCCCGCGCATCCTGAACCTCAAGGATCTGCTGGAAGCCTTCGTCCGTCACCGTCGCGAAGTGGTTACTCGCCGTACCGTGTTCGAACTGCGCAAGGCCCGTGAGCGTGGTCACATCCTGGAAGGCCAGGCGGTTGCGCTGTCGAACATCGACCCGGTCATCGCCCTGATCAAGGCTTCGCCGACGCCGTCGGAAGCCAAGGAAGCACTGATCAAGATGCCTTGGGAATCCAGCGCGGTAGTAGCGATGGTTGAACGTGCCGGTGCCGACTCGTGCCGTCCGGAGACCCTGGACCCGCAATACGGCCTGCGCGATGGCAAGTACTTCCTGTCGCCGGAACAGGCCCAGGCTATCCTGGAACTGCGCCTGCACCGCCTGACCGGCCTCGAGCACGAAAAGCTGCTGGCCGAGTACCAGGAAATCCTCAACCAGATCGGCGAGCTGATCCGCATCCTCAACAGCGCCGTGCGCCTGATGGAAGTGATCCGCGAAGAGCTGGAAGTGATCCGCGCCGAATACGGCGACGTGCGCCGCACTGAAATCCTTGATGCGCGCCTCGACCTGACCCTGGGTGACATGATCCCGGAAGAAGAGCGCGTGGTGACCATTTCCCACGGTGGCTACGCCAAGACCCAGCCGTTGGCTGCATACCAGGCCCAGCGTCGTGGTGGTAAAGGCAAGTCGGCGACGGGCGTCAAGGATGAGGACTACATCGCTCACCTGCTGGTAGCCAACAGCCACACCACGCTGCTGCTGTTCTCCAGCAAGGGCAAGGTGTACTGGCTCAAGACCTACGAGATCCCGGAAGCGTCCCGCGCCGCCCGTGGTCGTCCGCTGGTCAACCTGTTGCCGCTGGACACTGATGAATACATCACCACCATGCTGCCGGTCGAGGAATACACCGAAGGTCACTTCATCTTCATGGCCACCGCCAAGGGCACTGTGAAGAAGACCCCGCTGGAATCCTTCAGCCGCCAGCGCAGCGTGGGCCTGATCGCCCTGGAGCTGGACGAAGGCGACGTACTGATTTCCGCAGCCATTACCGATGGCGAGCGTGAAGTCATGCTGTTCTCCGACGGCGGCAAGGTGACACGCTTCAAGGAATCCGACGTGCGTGCCATGGGCCGTACCGCCCGTGGTGTGCGCGGCATGCGTCTGCCGGAAGGGCAGAAGCTGATTTCCATGCTGATCCCGGAAGAAGGCAGCCAGATCCTCACCGCTTCGGCCCGTGGTTATGGCAAGCGTACCGCCATCGGCGAGTTCCCCGAGTACAAGCGTGGCGGCCAGGGTGTTATCGCCATGGTCAGCAACGATCGCAACGGCCGCCTGGTCGGCGCGGTCCAGGTGCTCGATGGCGAGGAAATCATGCTGATTTCCGACCAGGGCACCCTGGTACGTACCCGTGTTGATGAAGTGTCGAGCCTGGGCCGTAACACCCAGGGCGTGACCTTGATCAAGCTGGCCAGCGACGAGACCCTGGTGGGTCTGGAGCGTGTCCAGGAGCCATCGGAAGTCGAAGGCGAGGAGCTGGAAGGCGAGGAATTCGATGGCGAGGTGATCGCAGCCGGCGATGACAGCGTCGACGAGCCAACCCTCGATGCTGCCGCAGACGAAGAAGAACCGCAGGAATAAGCGGGCAACCAAGGGGGCGGATGAAGATTCGCCCCCTTGTTATTTGTCCCCTTTGAAAATTTGCAATACTGCGCATTCCCTTGTGGGAGCGGGCTTGCTCGCGAAGGCGGTGTATCAGTCAGCGCATGTGTGGCCTGACACGCCGCCTTCGCGAGCACGCCCGCTTCCACATGGGGTTATGTGTCGAACACGAATTATGTGACCACCAGATCAGAGCGAGATTGGATGTGAGCAAGAGAGCCTATAACTTCTGTGCTGGTCCCGCGGCACTTCCTGAAGCAGTCCTGCAGCGTGCGCAGGGTGAACTCCTCGACTGGCATGGCAAAGGCCTCTCGGTCATGGAAATGAGCCATCGCAGCGATGAGTTCGTGTCCATTGCCACCAAGGCCGAGCAGGATCTGCGTGACCTGCTGGACATTCCGTCGGACTACAAGGTGCTGTTCCTGCAGGGCGGCGCCAGCCAGCAATTTGCCCAATTGCCGCTGAACCTGTTGCCCGAAGACGGGACTGCCGACTATATCGACACCGGTATCTGGTCGCAGAAGGCCATTGAAGAAGCCTCGCGCTACGGCAATATCAACGTGGCCGGTACGGCCAAGCCTTACGATTATTTCGCTATTCCAGGCCAGAACGAGTGGAAGCTGTCCAAGGACGCGTCCTACGTTCACTACGTGCAGAACGAAACCATCGGCGGCCTGGAATTCGACTGGGTGCCTGAAGTGGGTGATGTCCCGTTGGTGTGCGACATGTCCTCGGACATTCTCTCGCGCCCGATGGATGTGTCGCGCTACGGCATGATCTACGCCGGCGCACAGAAGAACATCGGTCCAAGCGGCATCCTGGTCAACATCATCCGTGAAGACCTGCTCGGGCGTGCTCGCTCGGTGTGCCCGACCATGCTCAACTACAAGGTCGCGGCCGACAACGGCTCGATGTACAACACCCCGCCGGCCTTTGCCTGGTACCTCTCGGGCCTGGTGTTCGAGTGGCTCAAGGAGCAGGGCGGTGTGGCTGCCATGGGCAAGCTCAACGAAGAGAAGAAGCGCACCCTGTACGACTTCATCGACGCCAGCGGCCTGTACAGCAACCCGATCAACCTGAGCGCCCGCTCGTGGATGAACGTGCCGTTCCGCCTGGCCGACGACCGCCTGGACAAGCCATTTTTGGCCGGTGCCGACGAGCGTGGCCTGCTGAACCTCAAGGGCCATCGCTCGGTAGGCGGCATGCGCGCCTCGATCTACAACGCCGTCGACATCAATGCCATCAAGGCGCTGGTGGCCTACATGGCAGAGTTCGAAAAGGAACACGGCTAATGTCTGAGCAAGAACTCAAGGCCCTGCGTGTGCGCATTGACGCCCTGGACACCAAAGTCCTGGAGCTGATCAGTGAGCGGGCGCGGTGTGCCCAGGAAGTGGCGCGGGTCAAGATGGCCTCCCTGGCTGAAGGCGAAGTGCCGGTATTTTACCGTCCGGAGCGCGAAGCCCAGGTGCTCAAGCGCGTGATGGAGCGTAACCAGGGGCCGCTGGGCAATGAAGAAATGGCGCGCTTGTTTCGTGAGATCATGTCTTCGTGCCTGGCCCTTGAACAGCCCTTGAAAGTGGCTTACCTCGGCCCCGAGGGGACCTTCACCCAGGCGGCGGCCATGAAGCACTTCGGTCACGCAGTGATCAGCAAGCCGATGGCCGCCATCGACGAAGTGTTCCGTGAAGTGGCCGCTGGCGCAGTGAATTTTGGTGTGGTGCCGGTGGAAAACTCCACCGAGGGCGCAGTCAACCACACCCTCGACAGCTTCCTTGAACACGACATGGTGATCTGTGGCGAAGTCGAGCTGCGTATTCACCACCATTTGCTGGTGGGTGAAAACACCAAGACCGACAGCATCAGCCGCATTTACTCCCACGCCCAGTCCCTGGCCCAGTGCCGCAAGTGGCTGGATGCCCATTACCCGAATGTCGAGCGCGTGGCGGTGTCCAGCAACGCCGAGGCGGCCAAGCGGGTCAAGGGTGAGTGGAACTCGGCGGCGATTGCCGGGGATATGGCGGCTGGCCTGTACGGCCTGACGCGCCTGGCCGAGAAAATCGAGGATCGCCCGGATAACTCCACGCGCTTTTTGATGATCGGCAACCAGGAAGTGCCTCCAACCGGCGACGACAAGACCTCGATCATTGTCTCCATGAGCAACAAGCCTGGCGCGCTGCATGAACTGCTGGTGCCGTTCCACGACAACGGGATAGACCTGACACGCATCGAGACGCGTCCTTCGCGCAGCGGTAAATGGACCTATGTGTTCTTTATCGACTTCGTCGGCCACCACCGTGATCCGCTGGTCAAGAGTGTGCTGGAGAAAATCAGTCAGGAAGCCGTGGCACTCAAGGTGCTGGGCTCTTACCCGAAAGCGGTTTTGTGAGGCTTTGACATGAGTGGCAACTTCCTCGCCCTGGCGCAGCCGGGCGTGCAACAACTCTCGCCTTACGTTCCGGGCAAGCCTGTGGACGAGTTGGCGCGCGAGTTGAATCTGGATCCGGCGAAGATCGTCAAGCTGGCGAGTAATGAAAACCCGTTGGGCCCAAGCCCCAAGGTGCTGGCGGCGATCCGTGAAGAACTGGCGGAGCTGACCCGTTACCCCGACGGTAACGGCTTTGCGCTCAAGTCCCTGTTGGCCGAGCGCTGCCGGGTCGAGTTGAGCCAGGTCACCCTGGGCAACGGTTCCAACGACATCCTGGAGCTGGTGGCGCGTGCCTATCTGGCCCCTGGCCTGAACGCGGTATTCAGTGAGCACGCGTTTGCGGTGTATCCGATTGTCACCCAGGCGGTCGGTGCCGAGGCGCGGGTGATTGCGGCCAAGGACTGGGGGCATGACCTGCCGGCCATGCTGGCGGCCATTGATGCCCAGACCCGCGTGGTGTTTATCGCCAACCCGAACAATCCGACCGGTACCTGGTTCGGTGCCGACGCGCTGAACGAGTTCCTGCAGGATGTGCCTGAGCATGTGCTGGTGGTGTTGGACGAGGCTTACATCGAGTATGCCGAGGGCGGCGACCTGCCCGACGGCCTGGACTTCCTTGCGGCCTACCCGAACCTGCTGGTATCGCGCACCTTCTCCAAGGCCTATGGCCTGGCGTCGCTGCGGGTCGGCTACGGGTTATCCACAGCCGTCGTCGCGGATGTGCTGAATCGCGTGCGCCAGCCGTTCAACGTCAACAGCCTGGCATTGGCGGCGGCTTGTGCGGCGCTCAAGGATGCCGAGTACCTGGAAGAAGGGCGGCGGATCAACGAAAGCGGCATGCATCAGCTGCAGCAAGGCTTCCGCGAGCTGGGTCTGAGCTGGATTGCGTCCAAGGGCAACTTTGTCTGCGTGGATCTCGCCCGGGAGGCCGCTCCGGTATTCCAGGGCCTGCTGCGCGAAGGCGTGATCGTGCGTCCGGTGGCCAATTACGGCATGCCGAACCACTTGCGCATCACCATCGGTTTGCCGGCTGAAAACAGTCGCTTCCTTGAGGCGTTGGCCAAGGTCCTGGCCCGTGGTTGATGTGATTGCAACGCAACCTGTTGTGCCTGTGATCGGTCGCCTGGTAGTGGTCGGTCTGGGATTGATTGGCGGCTCCTTTGCCAAGGGCCTGCGCGAAAGCGGCCTGTGTGGCGAAGTGGTCGGTGTGGACCTGGACCCGCAATCGCGCCAGTTGGCGGTAGAGCTGGGGGTGGTGGACCGTTGTGAGGCGGACTTGGCCGTTGCCTGCCAGGGCGCTGATGTCATTCAGTTGGCGGTGCCGATCCTGGCCATGGAGAAACTGTTGGCGCTGTTGGCCGGCATGGATCTGGGGCAGGCGATCCTCACGGATGTCGGTAGCGCCAAGGGCAATGTGGTGCGCGCTGCGCGCCTGGCGTTTGGCGGCATGCCGGCGCGGTTCGTGCCGGGGCATCCGATTGCCGGTTCCGAGCAGAGTGGGGTGGAAGCGTCCAACTCCCAGCTGTTCCAGCGGCACAAGGTGATCCTCACGCCGCTGGCAGAAACCGACCCGGCGGCCCTGGCCGTGGTGGATCGGCTGTGGCGCGAACTGGGCGCGGATGTCGAGCATATGCAGGTCGAGCGCCATGATGAAGTGCTGGCGGCGACCAGCCATCTGCCGCATCTGCTGGCCTTTGGCCTGGTGGATTCTCTGGCCAAGCGCAACGAGAACCTGGAGATTTTCCGTTACGCCGCCGGCGGTTTTCGCGATTTCACGCGAATTGCCGGGAGCGATCCGGTGATGTGGCACGACATCTTTCTCGCCAACCGCGAGGCCGTGTTGCGCACCCTGGACACCTTTCGCAGTGACCTTGACGCCTTGCGCGATGCGGTCGATGCGGGAGATGGGCACCAGTTGCTGGGCGTCTTTACCCGGGCGCGAGTGGCGCGGGAGCACTTCAGCAAGATCCTCGCGCGCCGGGCGTATATGGATGCTGCCGCCAATGCGGATGATGTGGTGTTTGTCGCCAATCCGGGCGGGCAGTTGAGCGGCAAGATCCGGGTGCCGGGGGATAAATCCATTTCCCATCGCTCGATCATGCTCGGGTCGCTGGCGGAGGGTATTACCGAGGTCGAAGGGTTTCTCGAGGGTGAAGATGCCCTGGCGACCCTGCAGGCGTTCCGCGACATGGGCGTGGTGATCGAGGGCCCGCACCATGGGCGGGTGACTATCCATGGCGTTGGCCTGCACGGCTTGAAGCCTGCGCCGGGTCCGATTTATCTCGGTAACTCGGGTACGTCCATGCGTCTGTTGTCCGGTTTATTGGCGGCGCAGCGTTTTGACAGCGTCCTGACCGGTGATGCCTCGCTGTCCAGGCGCCCGATGAATCGTGTGGCCAAGCCGTTGCGAGAAATGGGTGCGGTGATCGAGACCGGGCCCCAGGGGCAGCCGCCGCTGACTATTCGTGGCGGGCAGGTGCTCAAGGGTATGAATTACACGCTGCCGATGGCCAGTGCCCAGGTCAAATCCAGCCTGTTGCTGGCGGGGCTATACGCCGAAGGCCGGACGGCGGTGACCGAGCCTGCGCCCACCCGCGATCATACTGAGCGCATGTTGCGCGGTTTTGGTTGCCCGGTGGAGGTTAAGGGGGCGACGGCAGCGGTTGAGTCAGGTCATGGGTTGGTGGCAACCCGCATTGAGGTGCCGGGCGACATTTCCTCTTCGGCGTTTTTCCTTGTGGCGGCTTCGATTGCCGAGGGTTCCGAGTTGTTGTTGGAGCATGTGGGGATCAATCCGACCCGCACCGGGGTGATCGATATCCTGCGCCTGATGGGGGCAGACATTACCCTGGAAAACCCCCGTGAAGTGGGCGGCGAGCCGGTTGCAGACCTGCGTGTGCGCGCCGCACGGCTCAAGGGTATCGAGATTCCCCTGGCCCTGGTGCCCCTGGCTATCGACGAGTTCCCGGTGTTGTTTGTCGCCGCTGCCTGCGCCGAAGGGCGCACGGTATTGCGTGGCGCCGAAGAGTTGCGGGTCAAGGAGTCCGATCGCATCCAGGTGATGGCCGACGGTCTGCTGGCGCTGGGGGTGAAGTGTGTGCCGACCCCTGATGGGATTATCATTGATGGCGGCGGCATGACCGGTGGTGAGGTGCATGCCCACGGCGATCATCGGATTGCCATGGCATTCAGCGTGGCATCCCTGCGCGCCACTGCGCCGATTCGTATCCATGACTGTGCCAACGTAGCTACATCTTTTCCGAATTTTCTTACACTGTCTGCCCAAGTCGGCATGCGTGTTGCCCAAGAGGCTCAATTGTGAATATCAAAGCACCGGTGATTACCATCGACGGGCCAAGCGGCTCTGGCAAAGGCACTGTCGCGGGCCTGTTGGCCAAGCGCCTGGGTTGGTGCCTGCTGGATTCCGGGGCGTTGTATCGCCTGCTGGCTTTCGCGGCGCGCAATCACGGCGTCGACCTGACCAACGAAGCCTCGTTGGTGCTGCTGGCGGCGCACCTGGATGTGCAGTTCGTCGGTGCGACCGAAGGTCATGCGCTGCGCATTATCCTGGAAGGGGATGATGTGACGGATGATCTGCGCAACGAGCAGGTCGGCTCCTGGGCGTCCCAGGTTGCTGCGTTGCCTGCCGTGCGTGATGCATTGCTCCAGCGCCAGCGGGCTTTCCAGGAGCCGCCGGGCCTGGTGGCCGATGGTCGCGACATGGGCACCGTGGTGTTTCCCGAGGCGCCGCTGAAGATTTTCCTGACGGCCAGCGCCGAGGAGCGGGCGCGCCGCCGTTACTTGCAGTTGAAGGGCAAGGTGGATGGTGTTAGTCTGTCGAGTCTGCTAGATGAGATTCGTGCGCGCGATGAGCGCGACACCCAGCGTGCGGTAGCCCCGCTCAAACCGGCGGCTGACGCCATACAGCTGGATTCCACGGAATTGTCCATCGAGCAGGTGCTGGAACGCATCTTGAGTGAAATCGCCCTGCGCGATATCGCCGGATGACTTAGAGGAAGTGCAGGGGACCAGTCCTAGACCTGCGCTTCTTCTCTTATATGAACGTAACCCACACCGTCTGGGGTGTGGCAGATGGGCGTATTCTTCGCCCTTATCAACAGGAATTAAAATGAGCGAAAGCTTTGCGGAACTCTTTGAAGAAAGCCTAAAAACCCTGAATCTTCAGGCTGGCTCCATCATCACCGGTGTTATCGTTGATATCGATTACCAAGCTCGCTGGGTAACCGTTCACGCTGGTCTGAAGTCTGAAGCACTCATCCCGCTTGAGCAGTTCTACAACGACGCTGGCGACCTGACTATCAATGTCGGTGACGAAGTTCACGTTGCTCTGGACTCGGTTGAAGACGGCTTCGGTGAAACCAAGCTCTCCCGTGAAAAAGCCAAGCGCGCTGAATGCTGGATTGTTCTGGAAGCAGCCTTCGCAGCTGAAGAAGTGGTCAAGGGCGTTATCAACGGTAAGGTTAAAGGCGGCTTCACAGTCGACGTTAACGGCATCCGTGCGTTCCTGCCAGGTTCTTTGGTCGACGTTCGTCCAGTGCGCGACACCACGCACCTGGAAGGCAAAGAGCTCGAATTCAAGGTCATCAAGCTCGACCAGAAGCGCAACAACGTTGTCGTTTCCCGTCGCAGCGTCCTGGAAGCAGAGAACTCCGCCGAGCGTGAAGCTCTGCTGGAATCCCTGCAGGAAGGCCAACAAGTCAAAGGTATCGTCAAGAACCTCACCGATTACGGCGCATTCGTCGATCTGGGTGGCGTCGATGGCCTGCTGCACATTACCGACATGGCTTGGAAGCGCATCAAGCATCCTTCCGAAATCGTCAACGTTGGCGACGAGATCGATGTCAAGGTTCTGAAATACGATCGCGAGCGCAACCGTGTTTCCCTGGGCCTGAAGCAACTGGGTGAAGATCCATGGGTTGCTATCAAAGCCCGTTACCCAGAAAGCACTCGCGTCACCGCGCGTGTTACCAACCTGACCGACTACGGCTGCTTCGCAGAGCTGGAAGAAGGCGTGGAAGGCCTGGTACACGTTTCCGAAATGGACTGGACCAACAAGAACATCCACCCTTCGAAAGTCGTACAAGTCGGCGACGAAGTGGAAGTTATGGTTCTGGACATCGACGAAGAGCGTCGTCGTATCTCCCTGGGCATCAAGCAGTGCAAATCTAACCCATGGGAAGATTTCTCTGGCCAGTTCAACAAGGGCGATAAAATCTCCGGCACCATCAAGTCGATCACCGATTTCGGTATCTTCATTGGTCTGGACGGCGGCATCGACGGCCTGGTTCACCTGTCCGACATCTCCTGGAACGAAGTTGGCGAAGAAGCTGTTCGTCGTTTCAAGAAGGGCGACGAGCTGGACACCGTTATCCTGTCGGTTGACCCAGAGCGCGAGCGCATCTCCCTGGGTATCAAGCAACTGGAAAGCGATCCGTTCTCCGAGTACGTTCAAGAGAACGACAAGGGTGCAATCGTTAAAGGCATCGTGAAGGAAGTTGACGCTAAAGGCGCCATCATCACTTTGGGTGACGATATCGAAGCGACTCTGAAAGCCTCCGAAATCAGCCGTGATCGCGTTGAAGACGCGCGTAACGTTCTGAAAGAAGGCCAGGAAGTAGAAGCCAAGATCATCAGCGTTGACCGCAAGAGCCGCGTAATCCAACTCTCCATCAAGTCGAAAGACGAGATCGAAGAGAAAGAAGCAATCCAGAGCCTGCGCGACAAGCCAGCTACCTCTGACATTGCTTCGGGTCCGACCACTCTGGGCGACCTGTTGCGTGCACAAATGGAAAAACAGAACTAAGTTCTGTCAGACCATAGAAAAAGGGCGACTTCGGTCGCCCTTTTTTGTGTCTGGAATTTGGGTTTTGCCCTTGGGTGCGATTGGTCTGCGCAATGGGGGCGGCCTGAGGCTGCGTACGGGCTGGGGGTTGCTGATTCCGGCACTGACAGCGGTTTGTCAGTAAGACGTCTGCTGTGGCTTCCTGGGGGCTATCTGCTGTTATCGCGGATTCTGTGAGGGTTGCCATAGTTTGCGCAAGATAAGTCAAGCCACAGGCTGTTCAAATTCATCTGGTCATGCTAAAACCTTCGGAGCGCTTTTCCTAGCTGCTTGAAAAAGAAGGGAAAAATATGACGAAGTCGGAGTTGATCGAACGAATTGTCACCCATCAAGGGCTGCTCTCATCCAAGGATGTGGAGTTGGCCATCAAGACCATGCTTGAACAAATGTCCCAGTGCCTGGCCACGGGTGACCGAATAGAGATCCGCGGCTTTGGCAGCTTTTCGCTGCACTACCGCGCACCACGCGTGGGCCGCAACCCAAAAACCGGCCAGTCGGTCAGCCTTGACGGCAAATTCGTGCCCCATTTCAAGCCGGGCAAGGAATTGCGTGATCGAGTGAACGAAGACGAAGAAGACGGCGTCTGAGCTTTTTTGGGGATAGGAGAAGTTTATGCGCGGTGTTAAGCGCGTCGCCCTGGTACTGATAGTGCTGATCGTCGCCTTGGCGATCCTGGCATTCGTACTGGAAAACCAGCAAGACGTCGCCCTGGCGTTCTTGGGGTGGTCTACGCCGGAGCTGCCGGTGTCGGTGTTTGTGACGTTGGCGTTGATTGTTGGGATGTTGGTGGGGCCGGTCCTGAGCCTGCTGATCCAGTCCAAAAAGCGTCATAAGCCAGCGTTGTAGGTTGATTAGTGGTGGAGACCGTCTGTCGCCTGTAGCGCACGCTGGTTCCCCGGACTGCGATGCGTTGAGCACTGCTCTGTCGTCAGGAAGTAGCGGCTTTAGGGCTCCCTACAATCATCTATCCTGCAATTTGGTCGCGAAATAGGAATTGCCTTACAGGCATGTCAAGCCTTGCAATGTTACGGCGAGATGGCAAAATGCAACCTGTTCTCGATTCCAGTCATTTTGTGTGTCCAGAGCCTGGCAGCGACGCTGGGTTTATTGGCCGCCCTTATAAATATAAAAAAAACACAAGATCGTCTGCATAACGAGCCCGCAGTTTCTCTTTGAAGGCAGGTTTTTGTTGTGAGTAGTAGCTTCCGCGCGCCCCCTGTTCCCCCGTCCGGCGAGATCGATCTCGTTGCTTTGTTTAATATCGTTTGGCGGCAAAAGAAGCTCCTTGCGGCGGTGACTATTGGTGTTGGCTTGGTGGCCGCCGCCTATGCGTTTCTAGCGACTCCCGAGTACCGGGTCAGCACCGTACTTCGACCCGCGGCGCTCAATGAACTGGATGCGTTGAATCGCTCCGAGGTTTATCAACTTCCTCCTCCGGACGCGCTGCTCAAGGTGGGTGCATCCCTTGAATCGTACGATACCCGCCTGGCTTTTTTCAGGGCTAATCAAAATCTGTTCAAAGAGTTCGAGCGACCAGGCCGGACCTTGGAGCAGAGCTTTGAAGAGTTCAATCGCAATGCGATCAAGTTGGTTTTGCCAGACGCCAGCAAGAAAGATTCCTTGAGTGCGTATATCAAGCTCGAAATGAACTATCCGAAGGGCATTGATGGCGTCGCTATTCTCAATGGATTTGTTGATTACGCCATCGCTAACGAGCGTGAGCAGATTGCTGCTGACTTGCAGGTAATTGTTAAGAATCGGCTCAATGAACTTAAAGGAAAACTCGATTCCGCTCGGTCAAGCTATGATATTGAAAAGGAAGCCAAGATTGCGTCTTTGCAGGAAGCCGACTCTACCCGGCGGGCTCAGTTGCAGGATGAGTTGAGGGCGCTTCGCTCACAACTTAAAACCCAGCGTAGCGATCGAATGGCCCAGCTCAATGAAGCTATTGGTATCGCCCGGTCACTGGATATCCAAAAACCGACGACGCCATCTTCGTTGGGTGAGTCGTTACGTTCTGGTGCTTCCAGCGTAATGCGCACTGAGATCAACAACCAACAGATCCCGCTTTACTTTATGGGTGTAGAGGCCCTAAAAGCCGAACTGACAGCCTTGCAGCAGAGAAAATCGGACGACTTCACTGAGGCTCGAATAGCGCAGATCGCCAAGGAGCTTCAAATGTTGGCGACCAATCGCGAAATCGAAGTGCTCAATCGCCGAGAGAATGAAGATATTTTTCTTGCCGGCGTGCAGCCTCTGCGTGCAGAGGTAACTCGTCTTAATAATCTGAATATTGATATGAGTCGGCTTAAGCTGGTGGTCATTGATCAGCAAGCGCTGGAGCCTTTGTCTGCCGCCAAGCCAAATCGACTGTTGGTGGTTACGCTTGGTCTACTCTTGGGAGCCGTTATTGCAGTATGCATAGCGCTTGTTCGACATGCCCTCCAAGTGGCTCGTTAACAGCAGGTTGTTGGGGGATGCGGCGGAAAACTTGGACTACCTGGAGGTAGTTCATGTATTCATACGAAGACCGCATCCGAGCGGTCGAACTCTACATAAAAGTGGGCAAACGCATCGGGGTGACGATTCGTTAGCTGGGCTACCCGACGAAGAACTCTTTAAAGAGCTGGTATGCAGAGTATGAGCGATGCCTCGACTTGGCGCGTGGCTACAAGACCTCGAAGTCGAAGTACTCATTGGCCCAAAGGGAAAAGGCTGTCGAGTACTATCTCGAACACGGTCGCAGCATCGCCGCTACCGTCACGGCGCTGGGCTACCCGGCACGGGATTCGTTGCGTGCCTGGATTTACGAATTGCACCCCGAGTTGCATACGCGTGTCGTTGGCCGATCTGACGGGTTGGCCCGCCCGCCAGCGATGAAGCATGCAGCGGTCATCGCGCTGTGCACGCGAAAAGAAAGTGCGAAAGCCCTGGCTGAAAAACTAGGCGTATGTAGGCCGACCTTGTACAACTGGAAAACCAGCTACTCGGCCCAGAGGTATCTGCATCCATGAAACGCCGACTAGACGCCCCATCGTCATCGGAGCGAGAAGAGTTGGAACGACAACTCGAATCTCTCAGGCTCGACGTGCGCCGTCTGCAGCTTGAACACGACCTGTTGATGAAGGCGAATGAACTCATAAAAAAAGATACGGGCATCGACCGGCAGATACTGACCAACCGGGAGAAGACATTGCGGCTGATGCGCTGAGGCAGACATACTCCTTGTCAGAGTTGCTTGAAGCGCTGGGCTTGGCCCGAAGTTCCTATTTCTACCATCGAGCCCGAATGCAGGTGGCGGAAAAATACACCGAAGTGCGTCGTGCCATGACAGACATCTTCGAGCGCAATCATCGCTGCTATGGCTGCCGACGGATGAGGGCTTCGCTGAGCCGGCAGCGCGTGCGTTTGTCAGAGAAGGTGGTGCAGCGTTTGATGAAGCAGGAGTGCCTGGTCGTCGCCAAGCCAAAACGGCGTCGATACGGTTCCTACCTCGGGGAGATCAGTCCCGCGCCGGAAAATCTCGTCAACCGGGACTTCACAGCTGTTGCTCCGAATGAGAAATGGCTGACTGACATCTCGGAGTTCCAGATCCCAGCCGGCAAGGTGTACCTGTCTCCAGTCATCGACTGCTTCGATGGGAAGGTTATCAGTTGGTCGATCGGCACGCGTCCCGACGCCGAGCTCGTGAACACGATGCTGGATGCCGCTGTCGAAACGGTGGCCGGCATCGATAAACGGCCTGTGGTTCACTCCGATCGTGGCGCGCACTACCGCTGGCCCGGCCGGTTATCTCGCATCGCTGATGCGAAGCTGATTCGGTCGATGTCGCGCAAGGGCTGCTCACCTGATAACGCGGCTTGTGAAGGCTTCTTCGGCCGGCTGAAAACGGAGCTGTTCTATCCTCGCAACTGGCAGTCAACGAGCATCGAGCAGTTCATTCAAGCCCTTGACTCATACATCCGCTGGTACAACGAGAAACGCATTAAGATTTCCCTCGGCGCTCTCAGTCCCGTTGAGTATCGTGAGAGCCTGGGCTTCGCGGAATAACCAGTCCAAGTTTTTGTCCGCATCCCCACTGGGTCAGTTTTCGGTCAGCGGCAACAATAACCAAACTTTGGCATTTTTGTGCCACTAAAATAGCCAAACATTGGCATTCTTATGCCAGAAAAATGTTAAGTGAGCTATTTATGTGCCACAGGTAGATAAATATGGGGCACCGCGACTGGGATCAGGTGGTGACTTTGAATGTGGGGTTCATGGAGCGCTTACGAACAAAACCGGTTGAGATTTTGTAGTCGGTGACATCCACGGATGCTTCAAATTCTTAACATATCTTTTAAACAAAACCGGTTTTAATAAAAGCGCCGATCGGATTTTCTCCGTGGGCGACCTCATTGACAGAGGACCCGACCCCATCGACGTCATGGATTGGCTGCAGGAGCCATGGTTTCATGCCGTTAGAGGTAATCACGAACAGATGCTCATCGACTGTGTTTCTGGCAAGGGGGACGTTGCCAGGCATTCTCGCAATGGTGGGGCATGGCTCTATGAACTACCGTCTATATTCCAACAAACACTGTCTGATGCATTGCAAAGTCTCCCTCTAATAATTGAGGTTGATTTAACGAATGGACGAACAATTGGTATTGTGCATGCTGAAGCGCCGATTATACATAATAATGACAAATGGCAGAATGCAAAAGACACTATTTTATGACCGTTTAGCTTTAGAAAAAGAACGGTATGCCAGAAACGAAATCGAAAATCAGGATGAGGTTTTAATTCAGGGCATAAACCAAGTTTATGCCGGCCACTCAACAGTAACCTCGGTTACATGTTTTGGGAGTGTAGTATGCATCGATACGGACTGTTCCTTTGATGATGGAGCATTAATTATCATTGAGCTTAATGCTCCGGCCAATATAAGCGTCTCCATGCGTGCAGTGTAGTGAAAAAAACACTGCGTGCCTGGTCAGAAGTCTCACCGCACGAACACAAAATAATTATAGCCAGGCATATATAAAACAAAACCGCACCGCTTACAGAACCGCTATCGTGCAATTACTATTGCTCTTAAGTTCGTAATGACGTTTAGGATTTTTCTCGATACACTTTTGTGATGCTCCTCAGTAAACGATGCAATAAAAAAGGCAGTAATATTAGCTAGAATGAGCGCCAGAAAAAGACCGCCCAATCCTGAGAAGCCCATCTTCTGCAGCCAGTACAGAACTGTATAATGCGTTAAAAATAACGTAAAGCTGTAACCTGCCAACCTATTAAAGCACCACGAAACTTTTGAATTAATAATCGCATTATTACAGTTAAGGCTTATGGCCATAAACAATAAGCCGCACGAAAAAAGTAAGCCAGCAAAAATATTATAAGCATCACGTGTCAGCAAATAAATAACAATCGCAAACGATAAAGACACCCAGGCTGCATATCGAGAGTAAGCATATCTTTCAATGCTCTCAAACATAACTGACGCGATAGCTCCAGCCATCCAAATAACCTCTAAATGACCAGCCTCTCCTTTCGCATTTACCTTAAAGGTATAATAACCACCCACCCCAATACATATGGCCGAAAAAATCCAATTTTTTCGAAAAAATACAACTCCTCCAAATAGGATGTATATCCACCACTCAAACATCAAACTCCATATCGGCCTCATCGTTCCGAACGGCATCGACGGAAGAAGTAGAAGATTTTTGAAGAACGTACTTATTGCTAAATTATCCCCCAACTCAAAATCAGAAACCTGATAAGAGAAGAAAAGATCAACCAAAAAAACAAAAATCAAACATGGAGCAAGAGTGGTGTACACTCTAGATAATCTATCCACGTAGTAGCGCACATAGTCGCCGCCGTTATACTTTATGTTTGCAACTGCACTCCGACATATTAGAAAACCAGAGACAAAAAAGAAACCAACAACCGCAATCGACTGAATATAAGGTGCCTTTGATGGAAAAAAACCACCCCAATAACCGAAAAAGAAACCGAAGCCATGGCCCACAACCACTGTTTGAGCAAGTAAAAACCTCAGGCAGTCGAAATAAGTAATACACCTAGGACTTAACGGACTCACTACCACCCCCTTATTCGAATTTAAGCAAAGACTCGCAGTTTATCAGTATCTGTCCAAGTAAAACCTTGCATGCCTGGAGCAGGCCTGCAAAGCGCTCCCGGTCACGGATGGAGGGGCGTCACTAGACTCAACGGCAGGTCGTTGATGGTCAGCCCTCGAGTGAGGCTGAACCCATACTTAGCTTCGGTTGCAAGATAATCGCCCGGGCCCAGCGCCGCCCTCAAGGGGGGATAGTCGAACGACTCTGGGCCTATTAACACCCTGCTCCCCGGGAACTGCTTGATGGCCGCAGCGACGCATGCAATGTCCGGACAGATACGATAGCGTTTCTCCAGGTCGGGCAACAAGGATACGAACTGGTAATTGGTGATGATCAGACCTTTCCCTAGCGAGTCGATGTTCAAATAGGCAAGGTTGTTGACCGTTGGCCAAACAATATTGCGGCGGGCATTCTTTTCAGCCTCGAGATAGCGCGACTCCCCCACCACCATCTGCAGCAGTCCCGCTACGGTCACTGCAAGCACAATGGCCAGCAACTGCAATTGTGCGCTGCGTATTGCGCGCGGGCGCGCCAATGGATCATCATGACGCAACAGACGGCCAAAAAAGCGACGCCACGGAGCGAGTTCACGCATCATTGCGCCTTCAAGAATCGAAACGCCACAGACCGCCGACATGCTCAGCAATGCGATCAGGAACCAGCCATTACGCTCATCGTAGGCACAGCAGTTCGAATAGGTCGTGAACGCGATGCCAAAGCCTGCGAGGTACAAAAGACCGATCTGACTGAGCTTGCGCTTGGGTGTCGCCAGATTTAATGCTGCCAGCGTAAGCATCAGTAGTAATGGAAACCTGCCAAACATGGAAACGACGTAACTCCAGCCGTGCTCGTAGATACCACCACCGGCGGACGCCTTGGAGGTCAGGCTCATAAGGAAGCTCAGGTTGCCCAGTGCAGTGGGCAGCGACGGTCTCGTGAAGAAGATAAGCATGAAGGTCGCAACCGGCAGTACCAGCACCAGCAGCCGTACCAAGTACCACGTTAGCTGTTTTGAGCGATGAATGCCGACCAGCAGCAACCCTAGGCCGATGATCACAGCGCTCAGTGTGCCAGGTTGCTTGGTTATTGCCCCGACCCCGGCGAACAGAGCGGCACACAAGGTGTAATGGTCGACCGGGCCTTCCTGCTCGTCGCTGCAGATCGCTAGGTACAGTGCCACACCTGCAATCAAGGTCAGCATCATTACAATCGGGTCGGTGAGACCGATCAAAAGCAACGGGTTAGCGAGGAAGATCTCCCATAACGACAGGAACACCAATAGCGCTGCCAGTGGGCGCCGTGCAATCGCGAGCGAGCCGATCTGTATCATCAGGATCAGTGGAAATGCACACAGCATAAGGCGTGTCATTACCCATACCATCGGGTTGGCCTGCGCCTTGTAGATTAGGGACCACAATCCCGGGAGGAAAAGCGGATACGCCGCTATATAGGGCGAATAGGTATTCTCGAAGAGCTGCATCGCCCAATTGTTCCAGGATGCATTCACATCCCAGCCCGATAGCACGATCTGCCCCTCCAAAATCGGCTTGATCGCCTCCAATGGGCTTAGCGCATAGCCAATTCCCATTAGTGCAATCGCGAGTAATAGCCCGTAGCCGCTGAACCAGACGTCTGCAACGCCCCCTTGGCGCAAACGCCAGAGCGTGAGCAAAGTGACTGCTAGCAGGACCATCGCCGACACATCACCCAGATTCAGCCAGTATGAAGAAAAAACCACCATCCAGCTCAGCCACATCGATTTAGCGACGGTCAGTGTCGTCAGAGACAGCACGTCAATTCTGCCTTTGATCGGCCAGGTGAAGCCGATCAACAACAGAAATACGGCAACTGCCAGAAAACCATGAAACAGCGTCATTTGTTCTCTCCTGGCGCAACAGATGGAAGCGGCACAAAAGTGATATTTGAAAGGATGGCCGCCGCGCGAGGATCAGCATAATTAAGATCGATGGCGATCTTAATGTAGCGGGCATTCGCCGGGATCTGGTTGAGGGCCAGCCCCGTCGGCGAGAAGACTCCGCGTAAGGTAAGCCTGCCCGTGGCACGAAGAACACGGTTCTTCCAGGCAACGCCATACATGTGCGACTCCGGTTGAACGATGATGTTCTGATCCTCGTCGTAGAACACTACGCCAGCGTAGGTTTCTGAGCCCTGATCATTTGTGCCGTCGGTGACGGTTATCAGGTCGAAACTCATCTGGTAGCTCATCTGGCTGTCAATCGGCAGCAATTGACGGCTATAAATGGTGATAGGGCCGACGAACAGCGCACCGGAGCGATACCCTTGCCGGACTAGCAGTAGTTGGTCCTGGAAGACTGGTTCGGAATCGCGAGCGTCGCTGAATCTTGAGTAGTTCACCGCGTTGATCGCGAAGGCATCCCATAATCCGAGTTTCATCGCCAGTTCCTGCCGGTACAGATAGCACGCGCCAACGGCGAGCCATAACCCGAGTAACGCTGCGATCCAGCGGAATGCACGTTGCGGTAATAGCGCCTCGGCAGATGAAGGGGGCGCAGGAGAAAACGATTGGGTTGTATGGGGCATTCTGGCTCGCCAAGACGCAGTACCAAAATTGGCACTCCGATTACTGTTTATTGCACGTATATGTATCGAGGGGGCCTAGAGAAAGGCCCTATTCGCTATCGCACGGTGGCAGGTGACTTGAAAATGAAGGCTTTCTGAACGAAGAAATTGAAGAAGAACAGCACCAGAGTCCCGAAGATGTAAGTGGCTATCTTGGGTATCGCAAACTGCTCCTTTGCGATATCGATCATCGGCACCAGTATTGAGATATTGAGCAGTACTAGCAGCAAGTACCGGATGAATGTGCTGACTACATCGCCATCGACTTTGTAGACAAAATTGCGAGCGAGGTAGAAATAACCGAGTGTTCCGACGGTGCGGGCTCCAATTACGGACAAGGTTGTCGAGCCGCTGAACAAGTCGAGCAGGTGGAACGTCAGGAAATCCATGAGTGCTAGGAACAATGAAGCTAATCCGCCGCGTAATAGTACGGCGTAGATTTTTGCTGAATCCTGAAGTTTACGAAAGTGCGACGACGGGTTGCCCGGCTCGTAAATGGTTTTAATCACGACTTCCCGCAGTTTGTTCTTGCGGGCAAACAAAATAAGTGCCGCCAGCTCGAAGTCATATTGATTTTTGGGTATGGCCAGCAGGTCTTCATAAAAGCAAGCTGGAATAAATCGAAGTCCAGTTTGCGTGTCATTTACACGTTTGCCATGAACAAGATGGAATACACGTGTCGTCAGTTCGTTGCCAAACTTCGAACGCAAGGGCGTCGAAGCGTCAAATACGCGACGACCAAGAATGACTGAATCCTCCGTTTCCACGCCTGCCGCCAATACACGCATGATGTCTACCGGCAGATGCTGTCCATCGGCGTCTGCTGTGACTACAAAGGAAAGTCCCCGATCGCGGGCGGCAGCGATGCCCGTCTTCAGCGCCGCCCCTTTCCCCATGTTCACGGCATGTGTCAATACTTCAATGCCACGTTCTACCAAGATGGCGAACACCTTAAGCGCAGTCGCAGTGCGCGAACCGTCATTCACAATGAGTAGCGGTATTGTCTGCTCATTTGTGTTCATCAATGCCAAAAGTTCATCCACTAGCTTGACTAGAGTGCCGTCCGGTTCGTAGGCAGGAATCAAAATCACGGAAAAGTCCATTTTGTTATGTGTCTAGTTATCTTATGTCTAAATGCTACTGTATTGCAATCAAAAATGCGGCAAAATGCTACTACCGCAAGCTGTCCGTACGCATCTTGCTGAAAATGACTGACCCCAAAGCTTCGCTGTACGGGCGCGGGAGCAGATCATAATTTTCTATGGGGCATCACATTTATTAGCTCCGCTTTGTTCCTGATAAGCTGTGGGCCTTCGCTTCATCCCAGCTGATCAATAAATACCCCTACGAACAGCTTTACCACATCGCTCTCCCGCCGCGTCTCCGCCATCCTGACTGGCTGCGATCTCATCTTCTGTGGGGTTGAGTGCAGGTCGTTTGGAGGGGGTGGGCGTGTGGTATTGGATTGATCGCGGTACGCCGACACTGGTGGGCTGTGAGGCTTGAACGCTAGTGTTGTTAGGCTAAAGACTGTAAATTGCTCGAAGAAAAATTTGATGTGGTCTGAAATGAAGCGCGCGACGCGTAGTCCGATGTAGGTGTTGGGAGGTTTTTCGCTCTACCTGCGCTGGCGAATCGTATCGTAGTTGGATTTACAGTTAAGGTGACGTGATGAAGAAAATTTTGGTGACCGGCGCAGATGGATTTATTGGGTCGCATCTGACCGAGCTCTTGGTTCGGGAAGGGTACGAAGTCAAAGCGTTATCTCAGTATAATTCTTTCAATTATTGGGGCTGGCTGGAAGATGTAAGTTGTCTGAAAGATATTGAAGTGTTGAATGGTGACGTCCGTGATCCGCACTATTGCAAGCATATTACTAAGGGTGTTGATGCGGTGTTTCATCTGGCGGCGTTGATCGCTATCCCATACTCGTACGTTGCGCCTGACAGTTATGTGGACACTAACGTCAAGGGCACCTTGAACATTTGTCAGGCTGCTATCGATAACGGCGTGCAGAGGGTTATCCATACCTCCACCAGCGAGGTCTATGGTACTGCCCAATATGTACCAATAGATGAGAATCACCCGCTCCAGCCGCAGTCACCTTACAGTGCATCGAAGATGGGTGCTGATGCCATGGCCATGAGCTTTTTCAACGCCTTCGATCTTCCATTGACTATTGCTCGTCCGTTTAACACTTACGGACCCCGTCAATCAGCGCGTGCGGTTATTCCGACGATCATCACGCAAATTGCCAGTGGCAAGAAGCAGATCAAGCTGGGTGATGTCTCGCCAACTCGTGACTTCAATTATGTGGCTGATACCTGCCGTGGTTTTCTGGATCTATTACGTTGCGAAAAGGCTGTCGGTGAAGTCGTCAATATTGGCTCCAACTACGAGATCACTGTGGGTGATACCCTTAACCTCATTCGCGAGTTGATGGGTAGCGATGTGGAGTTTTTGACAGATGACCAGCGTTTGCGCCCAGAGAAGTCGGAAGTGTTCCGGCTGTGGTGCGACAACAGCAAAATTCATGGCCTTACAGGTTTTGAACCGCAGTATTCGATCCGCCAAGGTCTGCAGGAAACCATTGACTGGTTTACTCGCCCAGAGAACCTGGCCAAATATAAAGCCGATCTCTACAACGTCTGAGGCGCTGCCATGCTCGACTCACTTGTGAAGTTTGTGCGGGAACAATATCGCACTAATGAATTCATTCCTTTGCATGCTCCTGTCTTTGGCGGGAACGAAAAGCGCTATGTGCTGGAAACCGTAGACTCGACGTTTGTTTCCAGCGTCGGTGCTTTCGTTGATCGTTTCGAACGCGAGATGGAAGCCTATACCGGCAGTCCGCGAGCGGTCGCAACTGTCAATGGTACCGCCGCCTTGCATGTCGCCTTGATGCTGGCTGGTGTCAAGCCCGGTGATTTGGTCCTGACGCAACCACTCACCTTTGTAGCGACCTGTAATGCTATTGCTTACTGCGGTGCCGAGCCTGTATTTATTGATGTGGACAAACACACGCTGGGGCTTTCGCCGGTAGCGCTTGAACGCTGGCTGCAGGAACATGCCTATTTGGACGTCGACGGTGTCTGCAGAGTAAAAAGTAGTGACAGGGTGCTCCGCGCCTGTTTGCCCATGCATACATTTGGTCACCCTGTAGAACTGGATTTTCTGATTGAAGTGTGTCGGTGCTGGGGGCTGGCGTTGGTTGAAGATGCCGCGGAGTCTCTGGGCAGTCTTTACAAGGGGCGTCATACCGGTACGTTCGGTTGTGTGGGGACGTTGAGTTTTAACGGCAATAAAACTATCACCACTGGCGGCGGCGGTATGATCCTGGCCAATGAAGCTCTGGGGGGCCGGGCAAAACATCTCACTACCACTGCGAAAAAGGCCCATGCGTACGAGTACGTTCATGACGAGGTGGGTTATAACTATAGGTTACCGAATCTGAATGCGGCCCTTGGGTGTGCCCAGCTTGAACAGTTGGACTCCTTTATTGCGGCCAAGCGCATTCTGGCAGGCCGTTACCAGGCATTCTTCGAGGGCAGCCAGTTCCAGTTTGTCGTTGAGCCCCAGGGGTGTCGTTCCAATTACTGGCTCAACGCCGTGATTTGTGAAAACCTCATACAGCGCGATGAGTTACTGGCGTTCAGCAACCAGGCAGGCGTAATGACGCGGCCAATCTGGAAGTTGATGAGTCATTTGCCTGCTTATTCGACGAGTCTGCAGGGTGACTTGAGCAACGCCCTGTGGCTGGAAGAGCGGGTTGTTAATATACCGAGCAGCGTTGTGCCGGAGTTGCAGGTTTGAAGCGCAACATTGCAGTGTTTACTGGAACTCGCGCCGAGTACGGTTTGCTTTATTGGCTGATGAAAGATATTCAGGCGAGTGAGCGCTTGGCGTTGCAGGTGATTGTGAGTGGTATGCACCTTTCACCTGAGTTTGGAGAAACCTGGAAAGGCATTGAGGCTGACGGTTTTGCCATTGATGCCAAAGTCGAAATGCTCCTGTCTTCGGATAGCGACGTGGGAGTAGTGAAGTCCATAGGGCTCGGCACCCTTGGTTTCGCCGATACCCTGGATCGTTTGCGTCCTGATATTTTGATTGTGCTCGGGGATCGTTTCGAGGCGCTGGCAATCGTGCAGGCCGCACTGATCATGAAGATCCCGGTGGCGCATTTGCATGGTGGCGAAATTACCGAGGGCGCTTACGACGATGCTATTCGCCACGCCATTACCAAAATGGCCTATTTCCACTTTGTGGCTACGCAGCCGTATCGCCAGCGTGTCATCCAGATGGGTGAGTCACCTGAGCGAGTATTCAACGTGGGAGCGGTAGGTTTGGACCATCTGCTGCGCACTCCAAGAATGACGCGGGATGAGTTGTCGGAGAGTCTGGAGTTTGATCTGGATTCGCCTTTTCTGTTGGTGACTTACCACCCCGTCACGATGCTTGAAGAAGATCCAAGGCAAAGCTTCAATGCTCTGTTGTCCGCTCTTGATCAGTTTCCTGAGCACAAGATTATTCTCACGTATCCCAACGCCGATAACGGTGGGCGGGCAATTATTCCGTTGCTGGAAGAATATGCGCAGCGTGCGCCTGAGCGAGTCAAGGCAATTCCCTCACTCGGATTCAGGCGCTACCTGAGCGCGGTTGCGTTGGCCGATGTGGTGGTGGGTAACTCTTCCAGCGGCATTATTGAAGTGCCGGCTTTCGGTGTCCCAACTGTAAACATTGGTGCCCGGCAAGCCGGTCGCCTCGCCTCTGCTTCTGTGATCAATTGCACACCTGACATACGATCAATTGAAGACGCAATTCGCCGCGCGCTCTCTACAGCGTTCGCCAGTGTTTGCAAAGAGGCGGTCAACCCCTACGGCGCCGGCAATGCGGCCCATCGCATTGTTGATGTTCTCGAGCGTTTCGATGGGGCCTATCACAAGTCATTTCACGATTTGAGTTAAACCATGAAAGCATCCAACGAAGATTCGGTTTACATCATCGCTGAAGCGGGCGTTAACCATAATGGTGAGCGTGATCTGGCGTTCGCCCTCGTTGACGCGGCAGCGGCAGCGGGTGCTAATGCAGTGAAGTTTCAGACGTTTGACGCAGTACGTCTAGCATCAAAGGCTGCTCCCAAGGCCTCATATCAAAAGCAGAGTACTGACGTGGCAGAAAGCCAGCTTGCCATGCTCAAAAAGCTTGAGTTGCCAAGAGCGTGGCATGTTGATTTGCAGGCCCATGCGCGGCGTAGTGGTATCGAATTTTTGTCTACCGCGTTTGATACCGACAGCCTGAATTTTTTGTGTGAAATGGGGTTGCCATTTTTCAAGGTGCCCTCTGGAGAGCTTACGAATGGACCGCTGCTATGGCAATTCGCACATACTGGCAAGCCCCTTGTGCTTTCTACCGGGATGGCGACCATTAGCGAAGTTGAGCAGGGGTTAGCGATCGTAGCGCATGCAGTGGTCTCTGACCGTGAACCTGCCAATATGGACGAAGTCTGGAAGAATTGGAGCCGCCCAGAGGTTCGTCAGCGTCTTCATGGCCACGTCACGTTACTTCATTGCACATCTCAATATCCGACGCCTTGGGCAGAGGTCAATCTGCGGGCGATGGACACGTTGAAGGCTTTCGGTTTGACGGTGGGTTATTCGGATCATACGGAAGGTAGTTTGATTTCCATCGCTGCAGTAGCCCGTGGAGCCAAGGTCATCGAGAAACATTTCACGTTGGATCGCTCGATGCCGGGGCCGGATCATAAGGCATCGCTGGAGCCTGATGAGTTGAAGTCCATGGTCAGCCAGATTCGCGCTCTGGAGTTGGCGTTGGGAGATGGGTGCAAGGCGCCTCAGCCGAGTGAATGGGATACTCGTAAAGCTGCTCGACAGCAGGTGGTGGCGGCAAGAGATATCAAATCAGACTCGATCATTACCAGAGATGACCTGACAACCGCTCGCAGTGGCTCCGGTTTGCCGCCCACGGCTTTGTGGGAACTGGTTGGCAGCCGCAGTCAGCGGGCTGTTCAAGCTGGTGAGATTATTGAGCAATGACCACTCCGCCGAGTGGGTCGCTGAAGTTGGTCATGCTGGGGGCGGGTGGTCACGCGAAGGTCTTGCTTTCACTGGCTATCGCCAGAGGCTTGGAAGTGCAGGGTGTCTGTGATCCGGAACTCCATCGGTTGGGAGTTGTAGAATGGCGTGGAATCAAGGTGTTGGGCGGCGACGAGGTGCTGGAGAAACTCGATTGTGCGCGCGTTGGTCTGATAAACGGCATTGGGCAGGTAGTGGGGAGTAGCCTTCGCCAAACAATCTATGAGCGAGCGGTGGACAAGGGTTTTCGATTTCCCACGCTGGTGCATCCGACAGCTTTCGTCGATGGGTCTGCGGTTTTGGCAGAGGGGGTGCAGGTGATGGCGGGAGTTGTCATCCAGCCGGATGCGAGCCTGGGATGCAACACCATAGTCAATACTAGGGCGAGTGTGGACCATGATTGCCGTGTGGCTGCCCATGTGCACATTGCCCCCGGTGCGACACTTTGTGGAAACGTTCAGGTGGCAACCTGTGCGTTCGTCGGTGCCGGTGCGACGGTGATTCAAGGGCTGGTGATTGGAGAGTATGCAGTTGTCGGTGCCGGGGCGGTGATGGTTCGTGACTTGCCAGCCCGGAGCATTTTATTAGGACAAACGGCGCGTTCCAGACCTGTGTCGGACGAGTAAACATAGAGAAGGTATTCAATGAAACAATGGGAGTTAACACTCGTCGGTCCAGAGTGCTCAATGGAAGAGGCCATCGCAACGCTTGATCGTGTTGCGGTGCGTATTGTCATGGTTGTCGATCAAGAGCTTCGTCTGTTGGGCACCCTGACCGATGGCGATGTCCGCCGGGCCTTATTGAAGCAGCGACCATTGACGACCCCTATCCAGGAAATCATGTGCACGACGCCGCGTACCGCTGGTCTTGGCTGGAGTAGGGAAAGAATCCTAGCTGTCATGGAAACTTATCAGTTGTTGCAACTGCCGGTGGTGGATCCTCATGGGCAAGTCATTGGCTTGGAAACATTGCACGATCTGTTGCACAAGCGCCGCAGGGATAATCCGGTATTTTTGATGGCGGGGGGCTTTGGTACCCGCTTGCGTCCCCTGACACATAATTGCCCAAAACCCCTGCTCAAGGTCGGAGACAAGCCGATCCTGGAGCTGATTCTCGAGCGGTTTATTAATTCCGGTTTTCACCGTTTCTTTATCTCCACCCACTACATGCCGGAAATGATTCGCGAACATTTTGGTGACGGTAGTCAATGGGGTGTCTCGATTCGTTACATTCATGAGGATGCACCTCTGGGTACTGGCGGTGCTCTTGGGTTGTTACCTCATGACGAGATCGATCTTCCGTTGTTTATGATGAATGGTGACTTGCTGACCACGCTTAACTTCGAGAATCTTCTGGAGTTCCATCAGGGGCATCCTGGCGTAGCGACCATGTGCGTGCGCGAGTATGAGTATTGCGTTCCCTACGGCGTTGTTCAGAATGATGGACATCGCATCCAATCAATGGTGGAAAAGCCGATCCAGCATTTTTTCATAAATGCGGGAATCTATTTACTCTCTCCGGAACTAGTAAAGAGTGTTGCCGCAGGGACACGGGTGGATATGCCTACGTTGCTTGAGCAAGAGATTAGCGCCGGTCGCGAGGTCAATATGTTTCCTGTCCACGAGTATTGGCTTGATATCGGACGCATGGAAGATTTTCAGCGGGCCCAGCAGGAATTTGGTGGGCTATGAGCAGGCTACCCATGTATTTGGTCATCGGTAGCGGCAGTATTGCGAAACGTCATATTGAAAATCTCAAACAGATCTTTGGCACAGTGACAGCTCGTATAGGCTGTATTTCTGCGACTGGCAGGGTATTGTCTACGCAAGAGGTCGGTAACGATACGGTCATCTATGAGTCATTAGCACAAGCACTTAATGATAATCCGGTGTTCGCAATTATTGCTTCTCCAGCGCCACTGCATGCGATACACGCTGCACAGTTGCTCAAACAGCAAGTGCCGGTCCTAATTGAAAAACCGGTGTCGGATTCATTGGCGCGTTTTGCTGCTCACGGTGATACATTAACGGCGCACAGCAATAAAATTGAGATTGCCTACAATCTACGATTTATGTCGTCGGCCGTGAAGTTTAGGGACTTACTGTCCGAGAGCGTCGTGGGTGCAGTTCGAAGTGTAAGTGTCGATGTCGGGCAATATCTGCCTGATTGGCGTCCCATGACCGATTATCGGAAGAATGTTTCTGCTCGTAGCGAGTTGGGTGGTGGCGTGTTGCTGGAACTAAGCCACGAACTTGATTATCTAGGATGGCTTTTTGGCCCATTTTCGACTGCCTATTGTGTCGCCCGAAATACAGGTGCGCTGGAAGTAGATGTTGAAGACACAGTGGATGCGTTGCTGGTCCGGGCAGATCAACTTGCTATCAGTGTGCATATGGATTTCCTGCAGAGGGCGCCGGTACGAATATGTAAGGTGGTCGGGGAAAAAGGCACGCTGATCTGGGACATTCTTAACAATAGGATCATCCTGCACGTCGGCAGGGATCAGCAATGTGTGCTGTTCGAAGATAGTTGCTACGACCGTAACAATATGTACATTGATCAGCTTCGCCATTTTTCCCAAGTGGCAATGGGGAGTGCAATGCCTGCGATCAGACTTGAGGATGGACTTCAAACACTTCGCCTGATTGAGGCGATGAAAAAATCCGCCGTGACTGGTCAGGTTGTCAAAATCGGAGATATTCAAGCGTGAAAGTGTACGCCTTTATTTTTGCGAGGGGTAATTCCAAGGGGTTATCAGGGAAAAACATCAGGCCGCTGGCGGGGCATCCGTTACTTGCACACTCCATAATGGTGGCGCAGCAAGTTGCGGGTATCAGTAAGATCTTCGTGTCTACTGATTCTGATGAGATTGCCGCAGTAGCAGAAGCTTATCAGGCTATTGTCATCAGGAGGCCAGATGAGTTAGCCACAGATACAGCGCCAGAATGGCTAGCGTGGCGACATGCGATCAATCATTTGCGAGCTCAAGGGCATGTATTTGATGTGTTCGTCAGCCTGCCGGCAACCAGCCCGCTAAGAAGTGTAGAGGATGTTGAGTTGTGCATGGCAAGCCTTGATCCTAATACCGATGTTGTTGTGACCGTAACACCTGCTTCTCGCAGCCCTTACTTCAACATGGTCGTTCGCGATGACCAAGGTACCAGCACACTGGTGTGTTCTGGGAGTGGTGTCCACCGGCGCCAAGATGCCCCGGCGATTTATGATATGACCACGGTGGCTTACGTAACAAGCCCTGAATTTATATTAAACAATGAACGTATCTTTTCCGGGCGGGTGAGGTCTGTTGTAGTGCCCCGTGAGCGGGCTGTTGATATCGATGACATTTACGATTTTAAGATGGCTGAGTTTTTTTTAGCAGAGAAAGGTACTGGTCATGTTGAAAAATAAAACCATTTTGGTCGCGGGTGCTGGTGGTTTGCTCGGAACCCGATTGGTATTCAGCCTGGTTGAGCAAGGTGCATCCGTAATAGCTACAGATGTTGATGTGCAAGGCATGATGGCTCGTTTTGAAAAAAAACTTCCAGGCAAAGGTTTGGAAAAGATTTCTGGTGTCCAACTGGATTTAAATGATTCAGCCCAAGTAAAATTATTTTTTTCAACGGTGAAAGGGTTGGACGGCGCGGTCAATTGTGCGTACCCAAGGAATAAAAAGTATGGGGCTGCGTTTTTTGCGGTAGAGCTTGAAGACTTTAATGAAAATGTTTCACTTCATTTAGGTGCGTCGTTCTTATTTATGCAGCAGTGTGCGGCATATTTTCAAAAAGAACGCACGTTGTTCTCACTAGTTAACATATCTTCTGTCTATGGTGTTGTGGCTCCAAGATTTGAAGTGTACGACGATACATCGATGACGATGCCCGTGGAGTACGCCGCGATAAAATCGGCCGTGCTGCAGTTGAGTAAGTATTTGACCCGTTATGTTTCGAGTAGTCAGTTTAGATCTAATTGTGTTAGTCCTGGCGGGATATTTGATAATCAACCAGAAGTATTTGTAGAGAAATATAGGAAGCACTGTTTAGGGAAAGGAATGCTCGACATAGTCGATGTGATAGGCTCTATTATATTTTTATTGTCTGATGAGTCTAGATATCTGAATGGTCAGAATATAGTTGTAGATGATGGTTTCTCGTTATGAAAAAATCGTTATTTAGTGCAATAGATTCAATAAGTAGATGAGTTTAACTAGATGCAGGCGTTATGATGCTAATAATTATTATGTACATGCTTGGGGTGTATTTGTTTTTTAGAAATAAACAAGCCCTAAGTCCGTCAAATGTTGTATTTGCCAGTTATTTTTTGTATTTTGTTTTTCCTGGCTTACTGTTTTATTTTCTTGAAGCGATCAATTGGCAATATGTTCTTCCCTGGGGGAAAATTAACGATTGGTCTGCTCTTTCTGATGAGGCCGTACTTTCTTTTGCGTACGTCTTTACTGTTTTTTTTGTAATCATAAGGTCTATGGAAGTATTAATAGATAGTCGCCCGGTTAGAGACCCTTTCCAGGAGTATCAAGTAAGACCTCTCGGGATTGCTATTTGTGCGATGATGCTTTTTATCGGAGGTGTTTATTTTTTTCAAGTGACCGGTGGCACGGAAGCGTGGTTCAACGATTATAGTCAAACCTACCTTGAAAAAAAGAAAGGATATGGTGTTCTAAATTTCCTATTGTTAATGGGGGCTAATTTTCTAGCTTTTACTCTTGGTGTGTATTTTCGTACAAAGAAAAACTTCAGTATAGTTCTTGTTTTGGTTGTTTTGGTTGTTTTGTCTTTTTGTGCCTACATTCAAGGAATCAAAAGTAGGATTTTCTATTTTATGATATTTTTTAGTCTTCCATGGCTATGTACATTTAAAGTGACTATTTTAAAAAGTACGGTGATTTTTTTTGGATTCGTTCTATTATTCAGCTTTGCAATGTATTTTAGGTCAAATGCATTTTACAGTACGCCAGAAATGCTTTTGGAGTACTTCTTGACTTATTTTAACACTATATTTTTGCATGATATGATTTTGAAGGATATGTCACCTGATTTTTTTCTGACTTTCCAGTATCCATTTAATAAATGGTTGACTTTCGTCGGCGTGCCTTCTGAAGGCTATTTGCATGATATAAGTCGATGGCTTACATCGATTTATTTTCCATCGCAGTGGTTCGATGAGTCAGCGACTCAACAATGGCCTGTAGAGACTGAGTTGTATTTAAATTACGGGTATTATGTTTTTTGGGTAGTTCCAATATTTTTTTGCTCTTTATATATTTGCAGCCTTTACTACATGCGCTTCAGAGGGGGGCCGGTTTTTTTATTCATTTACATTTCAGAGTTGTTGTTGTTTTTAAGTATGTTCAGAGGCAGTATGTTTCAGTGGATCGCATTATTTAATGTGGGCTTCTATTTTTTTATTTGGTGTGTGAGACGTTTGTTGTTTGTTCGGGTTCAGTCTCTTTGATTTATTTGACTAACCAAAATTCATGCTTGTACTAGTTGGGGTCGTCTTGAAAGATAATCTAATACGGTGCGTAAATATTTTACTTCGTGGCATGACGCTGATCAGTAAGTTCGTGCTGATTTTTTTTCTCGCTAAATTCCTGCAATCCAGCGAGGTGGGGTTGTACGGGTTGCTGTCTGCGACCATCGGATATGCGTTGTATGTGGTTGGTTTTGAGTTTTATAATTTTTCTACACGAGAGATGATTGGTGAAAATCCTAAGCTTTGGCTAGGAATGATCAGGGATCAGCTTGTACTTTATCTGATTTTATATTTTGTATTTTTGCCATTTGCACTATTTGTTTTTTTCAACGGATGGCTGCCTTGGGCGTATATTTTTTGGTTTTTGGTTTTGGCATTGCTGGAGCACATTGCTCAAGAGCTAAATAGAATACTGGTGGCTACTTCAGAGCAATTACTTGCTAGTTGCGTTTTGTTTTTACGCAGTGGTGCTTGGTGCTTGGTTGTAGTGGCGGTAATGTGGGCCGACCCAGCTGTACGTAAGCTGGAATTTGCGCTGACGGGATGGGTCGTTGGTTGTTTCTTTGCCTGCCTAATTGCCATAAGAAAAATTTTAAGTTTTGATAAAGTATCGTTAAGTCATCCAATAAATTGGACTTGGATCAGGAGAGGGATCAGGGCTGCCATCCCGTTGCTGATAGCAAGCCTCGCGATGAGAGGGATTTTCACAATCGATAGATATTGGGTGGAGAGTATTTCAAGTTTGAGCGTATTAGGGGCATATGTACTATTCGTGGGTATGGCATCCGCAGTGCTGTCCTTTTTAGATGCGGGGGTTATTGTATTTTTTTATCCGAAGTTAGTGTCCTCCGCGAAGGGCGATCAGATAGTTTTTTTTAAAAAACATATGTGGAGCTTGACGATTAATGTCATGGGGGTTACTGCTTTTCTTGTTTTGGCTTGTTTTGGCGTAAGTAGCTATGTTTTACGATGGCTAAATAACCCTGTTTATGCAGAGAATGTCTTTATCTTGTACTGGCTGTTGCTAGCGGTGGCTATATATTCACTTAGTATGATTCCTCATCTTGGTCTTTATGCTTTTGGCTATGATAAGACGATTTCTTATAGTCAGCTGACAGGGTTTTTTGTGTTTTTGGCTTTGGTGTATAGCTTTGGTGACTCCTTGGGTGTTGTGGCTGTGCCAATAGGGATGTGTGCAGCATTTATCTTGATTTTTAGCTGGAAGTTAATTGCTTATTGGTCGATGCTGATGGAGCGAGATGTTTCGACTTGAGTTTGGCTATTGTTGTTGGGGGCGGTAACGTTGTTTATTGGTAAGTTGATATATTTCAATTTGTCGGTTTTTGTGTGCTGATGTGTAGATATTGTTTAACTGGTGATTTGGTTTGGTGGAATTAATGATTACTCAAAAACTAAAGTTTATTGTTGATTATATTTGTGCAACTGAGAATGAGATTTCCATCGATGCCAGCATCTATAAACTTTCAGGCGTGTCTCCAAAAGAACTCGGTTATGCGCCGCGTCCGGCTAAGATACTTAGCATATTTTCCAGGAATAGGGTTGCCTTCAGAATATTCATGGTTCTCTTTAAAGTGATATGGAGGTTTGGCGGGGCGTCAATGTTTTTTTTATACGAGATGTTTGTTTTTTATCGTTACTCTAGGCGATGCGCAGATAACGTAAGTAGTTGTAATGGGTTGGGTGAGTACGCACTGGTTTTTTCATCCCGCGCTGCCGACATTTTGCAGTCGGGGGTGCTTGGCTTTGAGCCAAAGTGTTGGATTACTTTTCCATGGGTACCCTTAACGCATCCTAAGCAGAGTGGGCGATATATTGATGTTTTCTCTCTGCTTGAAAGAAAAGATTTTATTAGCGCGTATATGCTTGCGGTTACGGCTTCTAGAAGACTTGTATCTCGTAGGCAGACGAAAAATTGGGCTTTACAAAGTTACACCGCTTTTCGCTGGTTTGCTGTCAGAATTGCACTTGAAAAGCTCGAAATTAAGCGGTTTGTTATTGCCGAACATTATGATAGGTGGGCGGTGCTTGCGGATAAAATTATTTCGCGCAGGAGATCACGTTCGCCTTCAATTGGGGGCGGGCAGACAGAGTTGATCTTGATACAGCACGGCACGCTTTCCGGGCTGACATTAGAATGTCAGTCTCCAGCGAGATTGCCGTTTGCTCTTAAATGTCGACTTGCAAGCGTAACTCAGCTCTACGCATATGATGACGTCTCACGTCTCGCATTTGAAGGTGATGTGTTTTCTGTTAGTTGTGTTGCTCGCGGGGTAGATGTTAATTATTTTAAGCCGATGATCGAGTTGGTACAATTGCACTCTGAACATAGATTGCGCATTTTGTTTGTCGGGCACCCGATTTGCGAGAATTTACATATTTTTTTGTATGAAAGCTTGAGTCTAGAATATAATGTCAGCTTTTATTATAAACCGCATCCAACAGCAGGATTCAGTGAGTCGGTGAAGCAAAAAAAATGGAGAGTCATCGTCGGGCGAAACGTTTTCCCCGTGGTGGATTTCCTCATAGCATATCCATCGACGCTTGTGAGTGAGTACGCTACCTCAGGTATTCCGGCGGTGCTCCACTCGTTGGATTTGGATGAGGATTTTTCTACTGGCCTTCTAGAGTCAGTCAAGACAAAATTAGACCTGTTGGCTTGCGAGAAACGGTCATAAATATGATTTCTAATTATTAAGGGGGGGGGGATGAGCGATAAAACCTATCAAATGTGTTCACGCTGTATTATGGATAGCAGTGATCCGAATATCCACTTTGATGAGCAGGGTTTGTGCGACTACTGTGTAAATTTCAATTTGGTCATCAAGCCGAATTGGAACACGGACGAACGAGGGTACGCAGAGCTCATGACGTTGAGCAAAAAAATCAAGAGGGATGGTAAAAATCGAGATTTTGATTGCATCATTGGGCTGAGCGGTGGCTTGGATAGCTCATATGTAAGCTATATAGCCAAAGAAGTAATGGGTTTGCGGCCGCTGCTTTTTCACGTCGACGCTGGTTGGAACACTGATCAGGCGGTAAGCAACATTGAAAAGCTGGTTGACGGTCTGGGTCTGGATCTATACACCGAAGTCATCAACTGGGAAGAGATGAAAAGCCTGCAACTGGCTTTTCTCAAGGCTCAGGTTGCTGACCAGGATATCCCCCAAGACACTGCGTTTTTCTCTGGACTGTACAAATTCGCCAAGGCACACAAGATAAAATATGTGTTGACTGGGGGGAATTTCTCTACTGAATGCTGCCGCGAACCTGAGGAATGGGGCGCTTACCCGGGAATCGATAAGACACTGATAAATGATATTCATGGAAAGTTCGGCTCACGAAAGTTGAAAAGTTTCCCGATTGTTGATGTGTTGGCATACAAGATTTATTACCGCTATGTACTCGGTATGCAAGTGGTGCGCCCGTTGAATTTGTTGCCCTACATCAAGCAGGATGCAGAAGATACTCTTGAGCGGTTGTTTGGATGGAAGAAGTTCCAGCACAAGCACCATGAGTCGCGCTTTACCCGTTTTTACGAAGATTACTGGATGCCCCGGAAATTTGGTTACGAAAAGCGCCGGGCTCACTTCTCCAGCTTGATCATGACGGGGCAAATGACCCGTGAGGCGGCGTTGGAGCGCATCTCCCGGCCCGAACTGGATGAACAGTTCCTGAAGTCGGAGTTTGAATACGTTGCCAATAAGCTCGACTTGAGTGTCGAGGAGTTGCAAGCGCTTTTTGAAGGCCAGAACAAAACGTTCCATGACTACAAAAATAAACGTTTCATGATCGGTCTGGGGGCCCGTGTGCTCGGTGCGCTCGGTCTTGAAAGAAGACTGTTCAGATGATTACCATAATCGATTACGGCTTGGGCAATATCCAGGCCTTCGTGAATGTCTACAAGCGCCTTCATATACCAGTGACGGTCGCCCGTTCTGCGCAGGAACTGCTGGGTGCAAGCAAGCTAATTTTGCCGGGTGTAGGTGCGTTTGATCATGCTATGGGGCGTTTGAATGCATCCGGGATGCGTGAAACACTCGATGAGTTGGTTCTTGTAAAAAAAGTCCCGGTTGTTGGTATCTGCGTGGGTATGCAGATCCTTGCAGACTCTAGCGACGAAGGGTCATTGCCAGGGCTCGGCTGGGTGCCGGGGCGAGTACGACACTTTCGTTCTGTGCCTGGACTGGAACGCTTGGCGCTGCCTCACATGGGGTGGAATGATGTCGAGCCATTGCACTTGAATCCCTTGTTTAAGGGGTTCGAAGAGGACGCGCGTTTCTACTTTCTCCATTCCTTCTATTTCGAATGTAGTCAGGAGTCCCATGCGGCTGCCCGAGCTTCGTACGGTCTGGATTTCAGTTGTGCGGTGGCTGTGGATAATGTCTATGGCGTTCAGTTCCACCCGGAGAAGAGCCATCATTTTGGGGTGGGCCTTCTTAAAAATTTCGCGGAACTATGAAATGCTAAGACCTAGAATTATTCCCTGTTTATTGATTCAGGATAGCGGGTTAGTAAAAACCGTACGTTTCAAAGATCCCAAGTACGTGGGCGATCCGATCAACGCGGTGAAAATTTTCAACGAGAAAGAAGCCGACGAATTGATTGTCGTGGACATCGACGCCACCGTTAATGGTCGTGAGCCCAATTACAAGCAGATTGCGCACTTGGCTGCTGAATGCCGTATGCCTCTGTGTTATGGCGGTGGTATTCGCACGCCGGAACAGGCCAAGCGAATCATTGCGTCTGGTGTAGAGAAGGTGGCTATCAGCGCTGCCGCGTTGGAAGATCCACAGCTGATTACCCGTATTGCTGAAGAAATCGGTCGGCAAAGCGTTGTGGTTGTGCTCGATCATAAGAAGCGCTTGCTCAGCAAACAACATGATGTCTGGACGCACAATGGCACGCGTAATACCAAGCGTAATGTGTTGGATGTCGCAGCCGAGGTGGAGAAACATGGGGCGGGAGAGATCGTGATCAACTCCATCGACAATGATGGCCGGATGAAGGGCTATGACATTGATCTGGCGATGGAATTACGTAAGGCCGTGAGTATTCCTGTCACCATTTTGGGGGGCGGTGGTTCGCTGGAGCATATGGGCGAGGTGATTTCGGTCTGTGGTGTCGTGGGCGTCGCAGCAGGCAGTTTCTTTGTATTCAAGGGACCTTATCGTGCCGTTCTGATCAGCTATCCCAGTGCAGCACAAAAGGATACATTGATACTTTCGGCTTTGAAATTACATTGATTTTTCGGGGCGATGAGCTTGTAGTGATGATCGCATTATTCGAGTCGCGCAAGGGCGGCTGAGCTTGATGCATGGCCACTGGCGCTACGCCGGACTTGTTGGGGAGTGCAGGCTAGCGAGGTGGTATGATATGAGTTTGCCCTGTACATAAGCCCGTTACTGCGCTGGGTGAAATGAGGCCTGGAAAAGCGGCTGCTGTCAGGTGCTTACGCAGTATTTGTTGGCTTTTCGAGGGACCGGAAAAATAGATGTCTTTGCTTTGTGCCGTATTCTGACTGATTTGGATTTCATATAAAGGTTTAGGTGAATTATGTTTAATGGAAAAAAACTTCTCATATCAGGCGGCACCGGCTCTTTTGGCAATGCAGTCCTGAAGAGGTTTTTAGATACGGATATCGCCGAGATCCGCATTTTTAGTCGTGATGAAAAAAAAACAAGACGACATGCGCAAGCACTACAACAATTCAAAGTTGAAGTTTTATATTGGTGATGTTCGTGATTACCAAAGCGTGCTGAATGCTACCCGTGGTGTCGATTACATCTTTCATGCGGCTGCACTCAAGCAAGTCCCATCTTGCGAGTTTCATCCGATGGAGGCTGTCAAAACCAATGTTATTGGTACTGACAATGTGCTGGAAGCAGCCATTCAAAACGAAGTAAAGCGAGTTGTCTGCCTCAGTACCGATAAGGCGGTTTACCCAATCAATGCGATGGGTATTTCAAAAGCCATGATGGAAAAAGTCATGGTAGCTAAGTCTCGTAATGTTGACGAAACCAAAACTGTCATTTGCGGTACACGCTACGGTAACGTCATGGCGTCCCGTGGTTCAGTTATTCCACTGTTTATCGATCAGATTCGAGCTGGAAAGGCGCTCTCGATCACTGATCCCAACATGACTCGTTTCATGATGACGTTGGCGGACGCAGTTGATTTGGTTCTTTATGCGTTTGAGCACGGGAATAACGGCGATCTGTTCGTTCAAAAGGCTCCTGCGGCCACTGTTGAAACTTTGGCGCGAGCGCTGACTGCCTTGATGGGGCTGCCGCAGCACCCCATTCAGATCATTGGCACCCGCCACGGCGAGAAACTGTACGAGGCACTTTTGAGTCGTGAGGAAATGGCGTGCGCCGAAGACCGTGGTGAATACTTCCGCGTACCACCCGATTTACGTGATTTGAACTACAGTAAATTTGTGGAGGAAGGTGAGGAGAAGATTTCTACGATGGAAGATTATAACTCTCACAACACCGATCGCTTGGATGTAGAGGGCATGCAGGAGTTGCTCCTGAAACTGGAATTCATGCGCGCCATCCAGCGTGGCGAATTCGCCACTCTTGAGGAGTAAGCAATGAAGGTACTGATCACAGGCGCCCAAGGTTTTGTAGCTAAAAATCTCTGTGTACATTTGCGAGAGCGTCCGGATGTTGAGGTTTTGCAATTTTCTCGTGAGGACAGCATTTCTTCGTTGAAAGAAATGCTCTTGCAGGCCGATTTTGTATTTCATCTAGCGGGTGTCAATCGGCCGCAGGATCCTGAAGATTTCAAAACCGGTAATACGGATCTGACCCGTGCAGTCTGTGACGGTATTGTTGCCAGCGGTAGAAAAATCCCAGTGCTTTACACTTCATCCAGTCAGGCAGAGCTTGATAATGCCTATGGACTCAGCAAATTGGGTGCTGAGCAAGCGTTGGTTGATTTGGCCGCGGAGCATGGCGTACAGGTACATATTTTTCGTTTGCCCAATGTGTTTGGAAAGTGGGCTCGTCCCAACTACAACTCGGCGGTAGCGACGTTCTGTAATAATATTGCCCGTCACCAGCCAATCCAGATCAATAATCCTGACGCTGCTATTACATTGGTTTATATCGACGATGTGATCGCCCAGTTTATCGCGGTGATGGATGGCAAGCTGTCCGGTAATCCCTTCATCACGGTTGAGCCCGTCTATGGAACAACGGTAGGAGCGCTTTCAACACAATTGACGGCCTTTCGCGATAGCCGTGAAACCCTATTAACGGAAGCGGTTGGCACCGGGTTGACCAGGGCACTCTATTCCACCTATCTGAGTTACGTGCCCCCAGAGCGTTTTACCTATGAAGTTCCCAAGTATGGTGATCCGCGTGGTGTCTTTGTCGAGATGCTCAAGACTCGGGATTCTGGCCAGTTTTCCTACTTCACCGCGCACCCTGGAATCACCCGCGGTGGCCATTACCATCATTCGAAGACCGAAAAATTTCTGGTGATCAAAGGTGATGCATGTTTTCGTTTTCGACACATCGTATCAGGCGAATTTTACGAACTATTTACCACTGGTGAAAAACCTGAAATTGTAGAAACAGTGCCAGGCTGGACCCACGATATTACTAACGTCGGCCATGATGAGATGATCGTCATGCTCTGGGCTAACGAAATTTTTGATCGTGAACACCCTGACACCTATGCGTTGCCCGTGGGCACTGAAGCCTAAACACATGCTCAAGTAGAGACAGCCATGAAGAAGTTGAAAGTTGTTACGGTAGTAGGCACTCGCCCCGAGATTATTCGTCTGTCGCGAGTCATTGATTCGCTCGACAGGCATTGTGATCATGTGTTGGTTCATACCGGGCAGAACTACGACTATGAACTCAATGAGATTTTTTTCCAGGATTTGGGCATTCGCAAGCCCGATCATTTTTTGAATGCGGCCGGTACGAGCGGCGCAGAAACCATTGGTAATGTGATTATTTCTGTTGATCGCGTGCTCGCTGAAGTCCAGCCGGAAGCGCTGCTGGTACTGGGTGATACCAATAGCTGCATGGCAGTCATTCCTGCCAAACGCCGCAAGATTCCGACGTTTCACATGGAGGCGGGCAATCGCTGCTTCGATATGCGGGTTCCTGAGGAAATCAACCGCCGTATCGTTGATCACACCGCCGATATCAATCTGACGTACAGCACAATCGCGCGCGATTATCTGCTACGTGAAGGGCTATCCCCGGACATGGTGATCAAGACCGGCAGCCCTATGTTCGAGGTGCTTAATTACTATCGCGCGGGTATTGATGGGTCGGATGTACTTGAACGCCTGGGTCTGGAGCATGGCAAGTTTTTTGTCTGCAGTGCTCACCGCGAAGAGAATATCGATTCGGACAAAAACTTTCTCAAACTGGTGGATGTGCTCAACACCGTGGCTGCTCACTATGAGCTTCCGGTCATTGTTTCAACCCATCCTCGTACACAAAAACGTGTGGATGCAATGGGTGTGACGTTTCACAAGAACGTACAGTTGCTCAAACCGCTGGGCTTCAAGGATTACAACAAATTGCAACTGACCGCCAAGGCGGTATTGTCGGACAGCGGTACGATCAACGAGGAGTCCTCTATCCTGAACTTCCCTGCCTTGAATATCCGTGAGGCACATGAGCGTCCAGAAGGGATGGAGGAGGCAGCGGTTATGATGGTTGGGCTTGAGATCAACCGTGTACTTCAAGGGCTAAATATCCTAGAGAGTCAAGGTTCGGGTGATGAGCGCACTTTGCGTCTGGTGGGCGACTACAGCATGCCTAATGTTTCAGAGAAAGTTGCCAGGATTATTCATAGCTATACCGATTATGTGAACCGTATTGTCTGGAAACGCTACTGATTGAGTTATTTTAATGCCTGATAATAAACTGAATATTCTGGTGGTGACACAATATTTTTGGCCAGAAAATATGCGCATTAATGATCTTGTTCGAGACTTGTCCGATAAGGGGCACAATGTCACGGTATTGACCGGACTGCCCAACTATCCTGAAGGCAAGGTTTACGAAAGTTACCGTGCGCAGCCAGGTAGTTTTATGGAATATTCAGGTGCTAAGGTTGTCAGGGTACCGCTGATCCCTCGTGGTAAACGGAGTATTAGTCTGATACTGAACTATCTCTCTTTTTTTACCTCGGCCTCAACAGTAGGACCATGGAAGTTACGTGGTGAGAGGTTTGATGCAATTTTTGTTTATGCGGTTTCTCCAATCATGGCGGCGATACCCTCCTTGGTAATCGGCCGCTTGAAGAAAGCTCCAGTTTTCATCTGGGTCCTGGATTTATGGCCCGAAACCCTTCGGGCAGTCGGCGTGTTACGGCAACCATTGTTACTGGCGATGGTAGGGCGAATGGTTTCCTGGATTTATAATCGAGCAGATTATCTCTTGCTGCAATCCCACGGCTTTTTTGAAAACGTAAAGCACTACTGTACTCAGGAAATTACCCCCGAGCGTTTAATTTACTTTCCCAGTTGGGCTGAAGATGACTTTTCCAGCGCTACGCCTCCTGCCTCGTCCTTGCTGGAGCGTGACGAAACAGTCTTTACTGTTTTATTTGCGGGCAATCTGGGTGATGCACAGGATTTTCCCGCTGTTATAGATGCCGCTCAGGCTCTGGTGGATAAAGTACCCGTACGCTGGGTCATTGTCGGTGATGGGCGTATGAGCGAATGGCTCGCCGACCAGGTCAAGTCCCGCCAGCTGGATAATGTTCTGTTGTTGGGACGTCATCCTCTGGAGGAAATGCCCGCCTTGTTTGCTTGTGCCGATGCGTTGCTGGTCTCGTTGAAGACAAATGACGTATTCGAGAAGACTATTCCCGGCAAGGTCCAGGCTTATTTGGCTTCTGGTAAACCCATCCTTGGCATGATCAATGGCGAGGCCGCGCGCGTCATCGATGAGTCCGGGGCAGGGTTGTCGTGTCCATCAGGCGATGCTGTAGCGCTCGCCCGTATCACGCTTGAACTGGCGACCACCGACGCGGATCAGCGGGCGAACATGGGTAAGTTTGGTCGTGAGTACTACTTGGGTAACTATTCAAAGCCCACTTTGTTAGCTCGCCTGGAACAGCTGTTTCGTGATGCAACCTTACGTAAAGGACGCCAGTAATGTCGCAATCTGTTTTTTTGACCGGTGCCTCCGGTTTTGTCGGTGGCGCTGTTTTGCGCCGCTTGGCTGTCGATGGTTTCTCCGTGACAGCAGCTGTTCGCAATGGATCTCAAGGGTTTGAAGAGGGCGTGGATACCGTTCGATTCGATTCTTTTGAAGGGGCTTCTTGGAGCGAACATCTTGCCGGGGTCGATGTGGTAGTTCATTGCGCTGCACGCGTACATGTGATGAACGATACTGAAACTGATCCGCTGGCCGCTTTTCGCAAGGTTAATGTTGAGGGCACCTTAAATCTCGCTCGGCAAGCGGCTGAAGCGAGGGTCCGACGTTTTGTCTTTATTAGCTCCATCAAGGTCAATGGCGAGGGCACCGAGCCAGGTAGGCCCTATACTGCGGATGACCGCCCTGAACCACGCGACCCCTATGGTGTTTCCAAGATGGAAGCGGAGCAAGGATTGCGGGACCTGGCAGGCCGCACCGGAATGGAAGTCGTGATTATTCGTCCGGTATTAGTTTATGGCCCAGGTGTGAAGGCCAACTTTCTGAACATGATGCGCTGGCTGGACAAGGGTGTCCCTTTGCCATTTGGCGCAATTCATAACGGCCGGAGTCTGGTGGCCCTGGATAATCTGGTCGACTTGATCGTAACGTCCATTGTCCATAGCGGGGCCGCCAATCAGACATTTTTAGTTAGCGATGGGGAGGATCTTTCAACCACCCAGTTGTTGCGCAGGATGGCCCTGGCGCTGGATAAATCGGCGCGGCTGTTACCGGTCCCCAGTTGGATACTCAGCACAACTGCTAACCTGCTCGGTAAAAAGTCATTGTCTCAGCGACTTTGCGGTTCTTTGCAGGTTGATATCAACAAAACACGATCTTTACTGCAATGGACGCCCCCGGTATCCGTGGACAACGCATTAAAAGTCGCCGCGGCGCATTATATGGAACATAAAAAACAATGATTTATTGGTGGTTGATTCCCGTCGTTGCTGTTTTGTCGTTCGCGTTGACTGCAGCGCTGCGACGTTATGCGCTTGTTCGCAGCATTATTGATATTCCAAACGCCCGCAGCTCTCATTCCGTGCCAACCCCGCGTGGTGGAGGCGTAGCTATTGTGGTTGCTTTCACTTTGGCTTTACCGTTTTTGGGCTGGACACACGCAGTGTCGTTTGATGTCTTGATAGCCGCGGGTGGTTCGGGCGCGTTGATCGCGATTATAGGTTTCATGGATGACCACGGTCATATTGCCGCTCGTTGGCGCTTGCTGGGGCACTTTGCCGCTGCGGCCTGGGCGCTGTTCTGGTTGGGCGGGCTACCAGCAATAACGCTCTTTGGCATGAGCGTGGACCTAGGGTGGGTGGGTGGTGTTCTCGCCGCTTTTTATCTTGTATGGATGCTCAATTTATACAACTTTATGGATGGTATTGACGGCATTGCCAGCGTTGAGGCTATCTGTGTGTGCCTGGGTATTTGCCTTCTCTACTGGTTTAATGGTCTTGAGGGCTTGGTTTTACTTCCGCTCTTGCTGGCGATGGCTGTCGCTGGGTTTCTGTTCTGGAACTTCCCGCCTGCTCGAATTTTCATGGGGGATGCAGGCAGCGGTTTTTTGGGGATAATCTTAGGTGTTCTTTCTATCCAGGCGGCGTGGGCTTCCTCACAGTTGTTATGGGCGTGGTTGATTCTGTTGGGTGTATTCATCGTGGACGCGACCTTCACACTGACCCGCCGGTTGGTGCGCGGAGACAAAGTTTATGAGGCCCATCGCAGCCACGCTTATCAATTTGCCTCCAGACGTTGCGGCAAGCATTTGCCGGTGACACTGGCGGTTGCAACTCTGAACCTGTTTTGGTTGCTACCGATTGCGATGTGCGTGGTCTTGCTGGGGCTGGACGGCACATTGGGCGTGGTTATCGCCTACATACCCCTTATTGCGCTGGCGCTCAAGTTTCATGCCGGTGAGTTGGAAAGCAGCGTTTCTGCGACTACCAGCAACAGCTGACGATTTATAGGTCAGAGTATGTCGAGAAACGTAGAATGGGCAAACGGTAATTAATTATAGGAACGGTCTGAGGTGGGCGAAGGAGTTATGGAAAGATTACGGGCATTCCTGGTGGGGTTGCCACGCCGCAAAAAACGACTGATTCAGGTGGCTACTGATGTGTTGGTCGTTTGGGCGGCTCTATGGCTTGCGTTCATCGTACGGCTTGGGATTGATGAGATGGTCAATCCGTTTCTGGACCATCTCTGGCTGTTTATAGCCGCGCCTGTGGTCGCTATTCCTTTGTTTGTCCGCTTCGGCATGTATCGCGCAGTGATGCGATATTTTGGTAACGACGCACTAATCGCAATCATCAAGGCAGTCAGCTTGTCGTCCTTGATTTTGGGCGTTGTCGTTTACTGGTACAGCAACCACCAGAATGTCGTCCCACGCTCCATTATCTTCAACTACTGGTGGCTCAGCCTGATCATGGTGGGTGGGCTACGTTTAGCCATGCGCCAATACTTTCTGGGAGACTGGTTCTCCGCATCGCAGCACATGCCGTTTACCAGTCGTGAAGACGGTCTGCCGCGTGTTGCCATCTATGGTGCGGGAGCAGCAGGCAACCAATTGGTGGCGGCCTTGCGCATGGGCCGCGCGATGCGCCCAGTTGCCTTTATCGACGACGATGCCAGTATTGCCGAGCGGGTCATCTCCGGACTACAAGTATACAAACCTAAACATATCCAACGTATGATCGACGCCACCGGCGCTCAAGAGATCCTGCTGGCGATTCCCTCATCCAATCGTGGTCGGCGTCGTGAAATCCTTGGGTTCCTCGAAGGCTTCCCCCTCCATGTACGAAGTGTTCCTGGCTTTATGGATCTGGCCAGCGGTCGAGTCAAGGTCGATGACATTCAGGAAGTCGATATCGCCGACCTCTTGGGCCGTGACACCGTACCTGCTCAGGGCGAACTCCTGGAGCACTGCGTTAAGGGCCAGAATGTCTTGGTGACAGGCGCGGGCGGCTCCATCGGCTCCGAACTCTGCCGTCAGATTATGTTACTGCGTCCAAAAACGTTGCTACTCTTCGAACACAGTGAGTTCAATCTCTACAGCATCCTATCCGAACTTGAGCAGCGTATTACCCGTGAGTCGTTGCCTATAAAATTGTTGCCGATACTCGGTTCTGTACGCAACCCATCCAAGTTGCTGGACGTCATGAAGACGTGGAACGTCGATACGGTCTACCACGCTGCAGCTTACAAACACGTACCAATGGTGGAGCATAATATTGCCGAAGGCGTGTTGAATAACGTGATAGGCACGCTGAACACCGCGCAAGCTGCTCTTCAGGCGGGCGTCGCTAACTTTGTGCTGATTTCGACCGACAAAGCCGTACGTCCGACTAACGTCATGGGCAGCACCAAGCGCCTGGCAGAGTTGACGCTCCAGGCTCTTAGCCGTGAACTGGCACCGGTATTGTTCAGTGATAGATCCAACGTGTCACATGTCAACAAAACCCGTTTCACCATGGTCCGTTTCGGCAATGTATTGGGCTCCTCCGGCTCAGTGATTCCACTGTTCCACAAACAGATCAAATCCGGTGGACCGTTGACCGTAACCCACCCGAAAATTACTCGCTATTTCATGACCATCCCCGAAGCGGCGCAGCTTGTTATTCAAGCCGGTTCCATGGGGCTTGGCGGTGATGTGTTCGTACTGGATATGGGCGAGCCGGTAAAAATTATCGAACTGGCTGAGAAGATGGTTCATCTGTCAGGCCTGAGTGTTCGTTCCGAAAAGAATCCCCACGGCGATATCTCCATCGAATTCACCGGGCTACGTCCCGGCGAAAAGCTTTACGAGGAGTTGCTGATCGGTGACAACGTGGTGGCGACCCAGCACCCAATGATCATGAGTGCCAACGAAGACCACCTGTCTTGGGACATCCTCAAGGGTAAGTTAACCGAGTTGCTTGCCGCTCTGGATGAGGACGATTACACCCGTGTTCGCCAGCTTCTACGCGACACCGTCAGCGGCTACGCTCCAGATGGCGAAATCGTCGATTGGATCTACCAGCAACGTCGTCTGGAACCCTGAACTCACACCCTGTAACTCACCCATTTTTGACTATCCCCCCACATCACCTAAGTTTGAAAAGCAGCTTCGGAAAGCTGCTTTTCCCACTGATGTCATGGAGCGTCTCTAATGCGTAGAACCGTTTTTTCCTCCCTGCTTTTTGCCTTCCTCACCAGCCTGTCCGCCGTGTCGATTGCCGCCCCATCGGCCAAGCCTGAGGCGCCGCAGCCGCTCGCGGCTCAGTTGAGCGCAAGCGAACAACCCACCCCCAAGGTCAACCTCAACGCAGCGGACGCTGAAACCCTGCGCCGTGATCTGTTCGGCATTGGCGCGGCCAAGGCCAAGGCGATCATTGCTTATCGCGAGTCCAATGGATCGTTCACGGTGGTGGATGAGTTGCTGGAAGTGAAGGGGATTGGCAAGTCGCTGCTGGAGAAGAATCGCGACAGGCTGGAGGTTAAGTAATCAAGGCAGGAGGCCGGTCATTGACCGGCCTTTTTTATGTCGGCAGGGGCTGTATTGACCCCGGTTTTCAGGCTTTCTCGCACCACGTCGAGAATGCGTGTCGCCAGTTCCGGGTTTTCGACACTGCGCGCCAGGACCAATGCACCTACCAGTGTCGACATCATCACCAGGCTTTGTTCGTCGGCATTGGGGCTGCCCAATGCGGTTTCGATTTGCTTGAGCCGGGCGTCGAGGACTGTATCGGTGGTGGGGCTCTGTTGCCCGCGCTGTCCCAGTTCCGAGGACATGGTGGGCAACGGGCAACCTTGGTCGGGGGAGGTGTGATGCCACTCTGACAGGTAACTGTCGATAAAGGCTTCCAGCGGTCGTTCCTGGCTGAAGAGCATCGCGCAATGCGCGTCCAGTTCGGCGGAGGCGGCTTGCAGGGCCTTTTCCACCAGTTCGTCCTTGGATTTGAAGTGGGCGTAGAACCCGCCATGGGTCAGGTTCAAGGCTTTCATCAGGGGTTGCAGGCCGGTGGCGCCAATGCCGTCGCGGCGAAAGCGCACCGACGCCTCTTTAATGATGCGCTGGTGGGTTTGAGCTTTGTGATTGTGCGAGTAGCGCATGAGAGGGCCCTCTGAAACATGGGGCCATATTAACCAAGGTTTGGTGCTGTTTCGCGGAGCGATTACAAATTTGCCTTAATCTAGATTGACTCGCCTGGCGTGCTGCCGGTAACGGTCAGCACGGGGCGTTTGTTTCAGCGATCCTGCGCGTCCTTGGCGTCGGCCTGAGCATTGCGCTCGGCGACACGTTTGCGTTGTTCGTCGGTCAGTTCCACTTTGTTGGCGCTGTCACGCAGCATCAGCAAGCCACCAACGATCGAACCGATGGCGACCACCATGATCAACCAGGCATACCAGGGCATAGGGCTCTCCTTGAGGCCGACTGCCATGGGGAAGATTCCCCACGGCACTATCAGCTTTGAGTGACGGCTTTCGTCAGTCGTTCCATTGTAGGCCCGTTCTGCCTCGCTGGTTTAGAGCCCGGTCAACATCGCATCCGCTGGCGCATCGGCGCGGTCTTGGGCGGTCAGTTGGAAGTAGATGAAACCTGCGGCCATGAACCCGAGGAAGATCAGGCCGATCAGGGTATTGAACCATGCCATGGCCACCAGGCAGACCAGCGCCAGGATCAGCGCAATGGCCGGCACGATCGGGTAGCCCGGCGCGCGGAAGGTGCGTTCCAGCAACGGTTCGCTCTTACGCAGCTTGAACAGGCTGAGCATGCTCATGATGTACATGACGATGGCGCCGAACACGGCCATGGTGATCATCGCGGCGGTCAGGGTCATGCCGCCAAGGTTGATCAGGCCGTCGCTGTAGATGGCGGCGATGCCCACCACGCCGCCGGCGAGGATGGCCCGGAGGGGTGTCTGGAAGCGTGACAGCTTGGCCAGGGAGGAGGGCAGGTAGCCGGCGCGGGCCAGGGCGAAGAACTGGCGCGAGTAGCCGAGGATGATGCCGTGGAAGCTGGCCACCAGGCCAAACAGGCCGATCCACACCAGCATGTGCAGCCAGCCGGAGCTTTCACCCACCACGGTTTTCATTGCCTGGGGCAAGGGGTCGTTGATGTTCGACAGGGTGCGCCAGTCGCCCACGCCGCCGGCAAAGAACATTACGCCCATGGCTAGAAACACCAGGGTCAGGATGCCGCTGATGTAAGCCTTGGGAATCGTGCGCTTGGGGTCCTTGGCTTCTTCGGCGGCCATGGCGGCGCCTTCGATGGCGAGGAAGAACCAGATGGCGAAGGGGATCGCGGCAAAAATCCCGGCTATCACCGGCGCGCCAAAGGTGTCGGCACCCGCCCAGCCGTTGAGGGCGAAGTTGCTGAAGCTGAATGCCGGTGCCACCACGCCCATAAAGACCAACAGTTCGGCCACGGCCAGCACGCACACCACCAGCTCGAAGGTCGCGGCCAGTTTCACCCCGAGAATATTCAAGCCCATGAACACAAAGTACGCCCCGACCGCTGCGTGTTTCGGGTCGAGTGCCGGGAATTGCACATTCAGGTAGGCGCCGATGGCCAGGGCAATCGCCGGAGGCGCGAAGACGAACTCGATCAAGGTGGCCAGCCCGGCGATCAGCCCGCCTTTCTCGCCGAACGCCCGCCGGCTGTAGGCAAACGGCCCGCCGGCATGGGGAATTGCGGTGGTCAGTTCGGTGAAGCTGAAGATGAAACAGGTGTACATGGCAGCGACCATCAATGACGTCACCAAAAAGCCCAGCGTCCCGGCCACGCCCCAGCCATAGCTCCAGCCAAAGTATTCGCCGGAGATCACCAGCCCCACGGCGATGCCCCACAGATGCAAGGTGCCCAAGGTGGGCTTGAGTTGGGTGTTCATTGCGCTGCTCCCAGAACGGTTTGGAATGTTTCAGGACATTGCAGCGGCCATGCCAGCTTGGAAAAGGGCGTCGTAAAGGGCAGGAACTGTCGCCCGGGAGATAGTTTGTTGTTTGCGACCGTAATTCCGTGCACCAGGGTAGGGCGGCGGCGGATAGGCTGATGCTATTGCGGGCAAGCCCGGCTGCCGCATTTAGCCGCATTCCCAAGGATGCACCCGGTCAACTGTGGGAGCCGGGCTTGCCCGCGATAGCGGCCTCAACAGCCCCGAAAACCTCACGTCCAACCCACTCTTTACGCCATCTTTACGCCCCCTCCACCCCCTCGCCCTCGTTCCTTTACGCCCCTCCTGCGGACAATACCTCCATACGCGGCAGTCGCCGTCTGACGGAGAAACTTCCATGAGTGTTCTGGATGGGGTGTCACTGCTACTGGCCGTGGCGCTATTCATTTATCTGCTGGTTGCGCTGTTGCGCGCGGATCGGGGCTAGGAGCGGCTATGCACAGTTATGACTATTGGCTGATCATCGCCTTCTTCGCCGTGGTGCTGGTTCCAGCGCCATTTCTGGGGCGGTTCTACTACAAGGTGATGGAAGGGCAGCGCACTTGGCTTACGCCAGTGTTCGGGCCGGTCGAGCGCGTGTGTTATCGCGTGGCCGGGGTCGATGCACAACAAGAACAAAGTTGGCAAAAGTACACCCTGGCCCTGCTGGCCTTCAACCTGGCGGGCTTTTTGTTGTTGTTTGCGATCCTGTTGTTCCAGGACTACCTGCCGCTCAACCCGCAGCAGTTGCCTGGGCAGGAATGGACGCAGGCGTTCAACACCGCCGTCAGTTTCATGACCAACACCAACTGGCAGTCCTACAGCGGTGAAGCCAGCCTCAGCTACCTGAGCCAGATGGCCGGCCTGACCGTGCAGAACTTTGTCAGTGCGGCCACTGGCCTTGCGGTGCTTGTCGCCCTTTGCCGTGGGATTGGTCGCAAGTCCGCCAGCACCCTGGGCAATTTCTGGGTGGATATGACCCGCGCCACCCTCTATGGCTTGCTGCCATTGTGCCTGGTGCTGGCGCTGTTTCTGGTCTGGCAGGGCGTGCCGCAAACCTTCGCTCACTACGTCAGCGCGCTGACGATGCAGGGCGTCGATCAGGTGATCCCACTCGGCCCGGCGGCCAGCCAGATTGCGATCAAGCAACTGGGGACCAACGGCGGTGGCTTCTTCGGGGTCAACTCGGCGCATCCGTTCGAAGACCCGACTGCCTGGGCCAACCTGTTTGAAGTGGCGGCGATCATCCTGATTCCGGTGGCGCTGGTGTTCACCTTCGGCCACTACGTCAAGGACCTGCGCCAGAGCCGTGCGATTCTCGGCTGCATGCTCGCGCTGTTCCTGATTGGCGGTTCGGTGTCGCTGTGGTCCGAGTACCAGCCCAACCCGACCCTGAACAACCCGGCGGTCGAGCAGACTGCGCCCCTGGAAGGCAAGGAAATGCGTTTCGGCACCACCGGCACCGTGTTGTGGTCGGTGACCACCACGGCGGCGTCCAACGGTTCGGTCAACGGCATGCAGGACAGCCTCAACCCCCTGAGCGGGATGGTGGCGCTGGTCAATATGATGGTCGGCGAAGTGATCTTCGGCGGCGTCGGTGCCGGTATGTACGGCATGCTGCTCAACGTGCTGATCGCGGTGTTCCTCGCCGGCTTGATGATCGGCCGCACCCCGGAATACCTCGGCAAGAAACTCCAGGCCCGGGAAGTGCAGTTGCTGGTGGTGACCCTGCTGGTGATGCCCGTAGGCGTACTGGTACTCGGCGCGATTGCCGCCAGCGTGCCGGCCACTGCTGCAACCATCAGCAACCCCGGCCCCCACGGCTTCAGCCAGTTGCTCTATGGCTACACCTCAGCCAGTGCCAACAACGGTTCGGCCTTTGGTGGCCTGGGCGCCAATACCCCGTTTCACAATCTGATGCTGGGCTTGGGCATGTTGATCGGACGCTTCGGCTACATCCTCCCGGTACTGGCCCTGGCCGGCAGCCTGGCGATGAAGAAAAGCGCACCGATTGGCCAGGACAGTTTCCCGACCCACGGCCCGTTGTTCGTGACGTTGTTGACCGTGACCATTTTGCTGGTGGGCGGCCTGACGTTCCTGCCGACGCTGGCACTGGGCCCTATCGCTGAACACCTGAGCATGGGCTTCTAAGGGGTATGAACATGAATATGCCTGTAAACAATGCCGCTCCGGTCAAGACCCAGGAGTCGGCGAAGACCTCGATCTCGGCCCTGTGGCGCCCGGCCCTGATCCAGGCGTTCGTCAAGCTGGACCCGCGCCAGTTGAAGCGTTCGCCGGTGATGCTGGTGGTCGAGCTGACCGCAATCCTCACCACGGTGCTGTGCCTGGTGCCGGACAGCAGCGTGCCGACCTTTGTCGCAGTGCAGATTGCCCTGTGGCTGTGGTTCACCGTGCTGTTCGCCAACTTCGCCGAAGCCCTGGCCGAGGGCCGTGGCAAGGCCCGTGCCGACAGCCTCAAGGCTGGCAGTGAAGGCCTGAGTGCACGACGCCAGGAGGCAGACGGCAGCTTCACGGTAGTGCCCGCCACCAGCCTGCGCAAAGGCGATGTGGTGCGGGTTGCGGCCGGGGAAATGATCCCTGGCGACGGCGAAGTCATCGAGGGTATTGCGGCGGTCAATGAAGCGGCGATTACCGGTGAATCCGCACCAGTGATCCGCGAATCCGGCGGCGACCGCTCGGCCGTCACCGGCAATACTCGGCTGGTCTCGGACTGGCTGGTGATTCGCATCACCGCCAACCCCGGTGAATCGACGCTGGACCGCATGATCGCTTTGGTGGAAGGCGCCAAACGCCAGAAAACCCCCAACGAAGTGGCGCTAGATATCCTGCTGATCGGCTTGACCATGATCTTCCTGCTGGTGGTCGTGACCTTGCAGCCCTTCGCCCACTTCGCCAATGGCAGCCTGCCCCTGGTGTTCCTGGTGGCGCTGCTGGTCACGCTGATTCCCACCACCATCGGTGGCCTGTTGTCGGCCATCGGCATCGCCGGCATGGACCGCCTGGTGCGCCTCAACGTGATCGCCAAGTCCGGGCGCGCCGTGGAAGCGGCGGGGGACGTGCATGTGCTGTTGCTGGACAAGACCGGCACCATCACCTTCGGTAACCGGCGCTGTGCAGGCATCTATGCCGCGCCCGGCGTTAATGGCAAGGAATTGGCCGAAGGCGCGCTGCTGGCCTCGCTGGCCGACGATACGGCAGAAGGCAAATCCATCGTCGAATACCTGCGCGCCTTGCATCCGTACACCGAGCCCTCTGTGCAAGAGCTGACCGGCGTGCCGTTCAGCGCCGAAACGCGCTTGTCCGGGGTGGATTACCAGGGCCGCGTCTACCGTAAAGGCGCTGTCGATTCGCTGCTGGCGTTTATCGGTCTGCAACGCCAAGACCTGTTGCCCGCGCTGTCCCGGGAAATCGACAAAATCGCTCAGAGCGGCGGCACTCCGTTGCTGGTGTGTGCCGACGGTAAATTGCTCGGCGCGATCCACCTCAAGGACGTGGTCAAGCCGGGTATCCGTGAGCGCTTTGCCGAGTTGCGCAAGCTGGGGATCCGCACGGTGATGGTGACCGGCGATAACCCATTGACCGCCGCCGCGATTGCCGCCGAAGCGGGTGTGGATGATGTGCTGGCGGAAGCCACGCCGGAGAAGAAACTGGCGCGCATCCGCCACGAGCAGAACGACGGGCGCCTGGTGGCCATGTGTGGCGACGGTGCCAACGACGCCCCGGCCCTGGCCCAGGCGGACGTGGGCATGGCCATGAATGACGGCACCCAGGCGGCGCGCGAAGCGGCGAACATGGTCGACCTCGACAGCGACCCGACCAAGCTGCTGGACGTGGTGCAGGTCGGCAAGGAATTGCTGGTGACCCGTGGTGCGCTGACCACCTTTTCGATTGCCAACGACGTCGCCAAGTACTTTGCAATCCTGCCGGCGCTGTTTGCCTCGATCTACCCGCAACTGGGGGTGCTTAACGTGATGCACCTGAACAGCCCGCAGAGCGCGATTCTTTCGGCGATTGTGTTCAACGCGCTGATCATCGTGGTGTTGATCCCCCTGGCCCTGCGCGGTGTGCGGGTGCAGGCGGCGAGTGCGGCGGCACTGCTGCGACGCAACCTGTTGATCTATGGCGTGGGCGGGCTTGTGGTGCCGTTCGCCGGGATCAAGGCGATCGACATGCTGCTGACAGCGCTGCACCTGGTCTGACCCAACCCTGTAGGAGCTGGCTCCTACAGGTCACGAATCAATAGAGGAAGATGAAATGTCCAGCATGATCCGTCCGGCCTTGAGCCTGTTGGTATTGATGACCCTGATCACGGGCGTGGCCTATCCGTTGGTAGTGACCGGCGTCGCCCAGGTGGCCTTTCCCGACCAGGCCAATGGCAGCCTGGTGCGTGACGCCGAAGGCAAGGTGCGCGGTTCCAGCCTGATTGCCCAGGAATTTACCGGCGAGCGCTGGTTCCACTCGCGGCCTTCGGCGGGTGCGTTTGCCACCGTGTCCAGCAGTGCCAGCAACCTCGGCCCGAGCAACCCGGCGCTGGCGACGCGGGTGTTTGACGACGCCGCGAAAATCCAGGGCCCCGGCCAGGGCCCGGTGCCCCTGGCACTCTTGACTACCTCCGGCAGCGGTCTTGATCCACACTTGCCACCGCAGGCAATTGCCTATCAACTGGCGCGGGTGGCGGCGGCACGCCAGCTGCCGGTGTCGACCCTGGAGCGCTTGATGGATGAGCATATCGAACAGCCGCTGGTGGGGCCGCCGGTGGTGAATGTACTGGCGCTGAATATGGCGCTGGAAAAGTTGTAGACCGTTGCGCCGCCATCGCGGGCAAGCCCGCTCCCACACTTGGAATGCATTCCGGATGTGGGAACTGGCTTGCCGGCGATGGCGGCTGTATGTACCCAACATCCCTAACTGAAAGAAGACTGCCCCATGAGTGACTCCGGCCGCGCCGACGCCCTCCTAGCCGACCTACCCAAGCACGGCCGCGGCCGGCTCAAGGTATTCCTCGGTGCCGCACCGGGCGTGGGCAAGACCTACGCCATGCTCCAGGCCGCCCACACCCAGTTGCGCCAGGGCGTCAAAGTGGTGGCCGGGGTGGTCGAGACCCATGGCCGCGCCGAGACCGAGGCCTTGCTCAGTGGCTTGCCCCAGCAGCCGCTGCTGCGCTCGGAATACCGTGGGGTGATGCTCGAAGAAATGGACCTCGACGGCTTGCTCGCCACCAAGCCCAAGCTGGTGCTGGTGGACGAACTGGCCCACAGCAACGCCCCCGGCAGCCGCCACGAAAAGCGCTGGCAGGACATCCAGGAGCTGCTCTCCGCCGGCATTAACGTGTTCACCACGGTCAACGTCCAGCACCTGGAAAGCCTCAACGATCAGGTACGTGGCATCACCGGCGTGCAGGTACGCGAAACCCTGCCGGACTGGGTCTTGCAGGAGGCCGATGAGTTACTGCTGATCGACCTGCCATCCCGCGAGCTGCTGGAGCGCCTGCGCGACGGCAAGGTCTATGTGCCGGAGCAGGCGCGCGCGGCCATCGACGCATTCTTTACCCAGACCAACCTCATGGCCCTGCGCGAGTTGGCGATGCAGACTGCCGCCGCGCACGTCGATGACGATCTGGCCCAGGGCTACCGGCAATTGGGCCAGGCCGCGCCCGCCGTGCGCGGGCGCTTGCTGGTGGGGGTGGATGGCGACGCCGAGGCCGAACGCCTGGTGCGTCACGCCAGCCGTGTGGCCCAGCGCCGGCATCTGCCCTGGAGCATGGTGCATGTGGACAACGGCCGGGTGCGTGACGAACAGTCTCGGCTGAGGCTGCAAAATGCCCAGCAACTGGCCGAGCGTCTGGGTGGCGAAGTGGTGTTGCTGCGTGCCGGCGAGGTGGCCAAGACCCTGATCCAGCATGCTGCCGAGCGTCGTGCCAGCCTGGTGCTGGTGGGGCAGTCGCGCCCGCGCTGGCGGCGCCGACTGTTCGGTGGCGGCCTGGCGGCGCGTTTGTTGCGCAATGCCCGGGGCCTGGAAATCAATATCCTCGACAGCGATGGAACACCCGCCGCGCCGCGTTTGCCCGATGTGCGTGGCCTGGTGTGGTTCGATTACGCCCTGGCGCTGCTGGCAACGGTGCTGGCCAGTGCGTTGGCGTGGGCGGTGTCGAGTATTCTGCCGCTGCCCAACATCTCTCTGGTGTTCCTCGCCGCAGTGCTGCTGGTGGCGGTGCGCAGCAGCCTGGGGCCGGCATTGGCCTGCGCTGCGCTGTCGTTCCTGACCTATGACTTTTTGTTTATTCCGCCGAATTTCTCCTTCGCTATCCAGCGTGAAGAAGATGTGCTGACCTTGCTGTTCTTCCTGCTGATGGCGGCGCTGACCGGCAACCTCGCCGCCCGCCAGCGTCGGCAATTGCAGGCCCTGCGCGACACCCAGGAAGAAACCAGCGAACTGCTCGACCTGTCGCGCAAACTCACCGCTGCCACTGATCGCCAGGCGGTGATCAGCGCGGCGGCCCATCATCTGCAGGGCTGGAGCGATTTGCAGTTGTGCCTGGTCAATCGCGACGGGCCCGGTGACTGGACGGTCGAGACCGGCGGGCCGCTGACCTTTACCGAGGCCGAGCGCGCCGCCGCCGACTGGGCCTGGCAGCACGACCAGCCGGCGGGCATGGGTACCGGAACCTTGCCGTTTGGGCGTTGGTGGTGGTGGCCGCTGTCTGCTGAAAACGGTCCGCTGGGCCTGCTCGGCGTCAGCCCCAAGGCTGGCCTGGAGCTCAGTGGCCAACGTCGGCGCCTGCTCACGGCCTTGAGCCAGCCATTGGCCCAGGCCCTGGCCCGCGCCCAGTTGGCGCAGAACCTGGAGGCCGCCCGTTTGCATGGCGAGACCGAGCAACTGCGCAGTGCCTTGTTGGCCTCGGTGTCCCATGACTTGCGCACGCCGCTGACCTCCATGCGCGGCAGCATCGACAGCCTGCTGGCCCTGGGCGAAGCCATTCCCCTGGAAGATCGCCGCGAGTTGCTGGAAGGCACCCGCGACGAAGCCGAGCGCCTGGACCGCTATATCCAGAACCTGCTGGACATGACCCGCCTCGGCCATGGCGCCTTGAAGCTGGCGCGGGACTGGGTGTCGCCCGGCGATATCGTCGGCAGCTCCCTCGGCCGTTTGCGTGCCGTGCTGGCGCCGTTGCAGGTGGGTACCGATGTGCCGCCAGAGTTGCCATTGCTGTATGTGCATGCCGCCTTGATCGAGCAGGCGTTGGTCAATGTGCTGGAAAACGCCGCGCGTTTTTCACCGCCCCATGGCCGCTTGCAACTGCGTGCTGGCGTCGCCGAGCAGGCGGTGTTTTTTTCCGTCAGTGATGAAGGTCCGGGTATTCCCGAGGAAGAGCGGGCGAAGATTTTCGATATGTTCTACACCGCCGCACGGGGCGACCGGGGCGGGCAGGGCACCGGGCTCGGCCTGGCAATCTGCCAGGGCATGGTCGGCGCCCACGGCGGGCATATCAGCGTGACCGAGGGCATAGACGGGCGGGGCACGTGCATCACCCTGTTCCTGCCGTTGCAGACCCAGCCGAGCCCGGACAGTGAAGCGTGAGACGCAGTGCGCTACTCTTAACTTTTTTCAGTGATTGTGATGGAACACCATGAACCAGACTGCGACGATTTTGGTCATTGATGACGAGCCGCAGATCCGCAAGTTCTTGCGCATCAGCCTAGCCTCCCAGGGCTACAAAGTAATCGAGGCCGGGACCGGCGCCGAAGGGCTGGCCCAGGCGGCCTTGAGCAAGCCGGACCTGCTGGTGCTGGACCTGGGCCTGCCGGACATGGACGGCCAGCAGGTGCTGCGCGAGTTGCGCGAATGGTCGACGGCCCCGGTGCTGGTGTTGTCGGTACGTGCTGGCGAAGGGCAGAAGGTCCAGGCGTTGGACGGTGGGGCCAACGACTACGTGACCAAGCCGTTTGGCATCCAGGAGTTTCTCGCCCGGGTACGTGCGCTGTTGCGCCAGGCGCCCACCGGCGAGGCGCAGCAGGCCGCCCTGCAGTTTGGCCCGCTGATGGTCGACCTGGCTTATCGGCGGGTGCTGCTGGAGGGGGTCGACGTGGCCCTGACCCGCAAGGAATACGCGGTGCTGGCGCAACTGGCGCGCCACCCTGGGCGGGTGATTACCCAGCAGCAGTTGCTCAAGGATATCTGGGGCCCGACCCATACCGAAGACAGCCACTACCTGCGGATTGTGGTGGGGCACTTGCGTCAGAAGCTGGCGGATGACCCGACCCAGCCGCGTTTTATCGTGACCGAGGCGGGGGTGGGGTATCGGTTGTTGGGGGCTGAGGGCTGAAAGATTGTGATTGCTGGGCCGGCGCTATCGCGGCATAGGTATCTACACAGCTCTTTCGTGGTTCTTGGGGTTGTGTACATATCCGTTTTTGCGGTTACGGCGGCTATTGGTTCCGCCCTTACGGCGGCTCACTTTTGTAGAGCGCAAAAGTAAGCAAAACACTCTTGCCCCACCACTCGGTGCCTCGCCTAGGCTCGGCATGCCCGCAGTCAGGCATTGCTCCGTGGGCCCGCCGCGATCGGCCATCCATGGCCGTGTCGCGGCTACCCCGGCATCCATGCCGGGGTG
>NZ_JAARMC010000028.1:0-71765 GCF_012985595.1 Pseudomonas sp. WS 5411 | reverse complement strand
AGTGAAACGATGCATCGCCGATGGTAGTGTGGGGTTTCCCCATGTGAGAGTAGGTCATCGTCAAGATTAAATTCCGAAACCCCAATTGCGAAAGCAGTTGGGGTTTTGTTTTGGGCGGTCGAAAAGGCGCGCGTAAAAACTAACCCGCAACTCTGCCGCTACCCACCTCAATTACCCTTCGGTCAATTCAATACAAAGTGTTTCGTCATATTTGGTATGGTGCAGCAGCTTTTCCCAGGGACCGACTTTTCTACCGCAGGATGCGGCATCGCCCTTATTCAACGAGATGCTGTAGAAATGCCCGAAGCCATACCGATCAAAGACCACGAAAAAGAGCACCGTCTGGTCAACAAGCGCCTGCTGGCCTGCGCAATACTGGTGCTTGGCATCACCTGCGCCCTGGTCGCCCGCATGTATTTCCTGCAAGTGGTGGAGTTCGACTATCACTCCACCATCTCCGAAAACAACCGTGTCCATGTTCTGCCCATCACTCCGACTCGCGGCTTGATCTATGACCGTAACGGTGTGGTCCTGGCCGATAACCGTCCCAGTTACAACCTGACCATCACCCGCGAACGGGCTACCGACCTGAAAGGGGAGCTGGACTCGATTATCGCTCTGCTGCACCTGCCAGCCGAAGACCGCGCCGTCTTCGACAAGGCCCTGAAGCAAGCGCGCCACCCGTTCGTGCCCGTGACGTTGTTCTATGAGCTGACTGAAGAGCAGATCGCCATACTGGCCGTCAACGAATTCCGCCTGCCCGGCGTGGAGGTCGAGCCGCAATTCGTGCGGCACTACCCACTGGGTGCACACTTTGCGCATTCCATTGGTTACGTGGGGCGCATCAACGAGAAAGAGTCCAAGGAGCTGGATTCGGTCGAGTACCGTGGCACGCAGTCGATTGGTAAAACCGGCATCGAGCGCTTCTATGAGTCGCAGTTGCACGGCCATGTGGGTTATGAAGAGGTCGAGACCAATGCCCAGGGCCGAGTCCTGCGGGTGCTCAAGCATACCGACCCGGTCCCCGGCAAAAACATCGTCCTGAGCCTGGATATCAAGCTCCAGGAAGCCGCCGAAGAAGCCCTGGGTGATCGTCGCGGTTCAGTCGTGGCCCTCGACCCGCAAACCGGCGAAGTCCTGGCGATGGTCAGCAAACCCAGCTTCGATCCCAACTCGTTCGTCACCGGCATCAGTTTCAAGGAGTATGCCGCGTTGCATGATTCCCTCGACCGCCCCTTGTTCAACCGGGTGCTGCGCGGTTTGTATGCGCCGGGCTCGACGATCAAGCCGGAAGTGGCTATCGCCGGTCTCGACAGCGGCGTGGTCACCGCCCAGACCCGGGTCTTCGACCCCGGCTACTACCAACTGCCGGACTTTGATCACAAATACCGCAACTGGAACCACAGTGGTGATGGCTGGGTAGATATGGACGCCGCCATCATGCGTTCCAACGACACCTACTTCTACGACCTGGCCCACAAGCTGGGGATCGATCGCCTGCACGACTACATGGCCGAATTCGGTCTCGGGCAGAAAGTCTCCCTGGATATGTTCGAAGAATCCGCCGGCCTGATGCCGTCCCAGGCCTGGAAGCGTGCAACCCGTCGCCAGCCCTGGTTCCCGGGTGAAACCGTGATTCTCGGCATCGGCCAAGGCTACATGCAGGTCACTCCGTTGCAACTGGCCCAGGCCACGGCGCTGATCGCCAACAAGGGCGTGTGGAATCGCCCGCACTTGGCTAAAACCATCGACGGCGTGCCGCCAGCGGACGAAAACCCCATGCCCAATATCGTCCTCAAGAACCCGCGCGACTGGGATCAGGTCAACCACGGCATGCAAATGGTGATGCACGACCCGCGCGGGATTGCCCGGGCGTCGGCCGCCGGTGCGCAGTACCGGATCGCGGGCAAGAGTGGTACCGCGCAGGTGGTGGCAATCAAGCAGGGCGAGCGCTACAACCGCCTGAAGACCCGCGAGCGCAACCGCGACAACGCATTGTTCGTCGGTTTCGCCCCGGCCGAGCACCCCAGGATCGTGATTTCAGTGATGATTGAAAACGGCGAGGCGGGCGGCCGCGTGGCAGGCCCGGTGGTGCGCCAGATCATGGATGCCTGGTTGCTCGATCAACAAGGCCACCTGAAACCGCAGTACGCCACGCCGGCCAAGACATCGGGCGACCCTCGTGTCTAACGCCAGTATCGTCAAGCTGTCTTGGGCGAGGTTTCGCTGGGTAGATAAGCAATTGCATTTAGCCGCAGTCTGCGCAGATAATGAGATGAATTATCATTAACGTGCTTGGCTGCCCGCGTGTCTACTCCTACCGATCCCAAGGTCCTTCTGGCAACGCTTTATGACGACAACCATCGCTGGTTGCGCGCCTGGTTGTATCGTCAGCTCAAGTGCCCGCAAGATGCGGCGGACCTGACCCAGGACACGTTTATCCGCATTCTGGACGCGCGCCAGCTCCATCAACTCGATGAGCCCCGCGCGTTTCTCAGTACCGTGGCGCGCCGCTTGTTGTTCAGCTTCTGGCGGCGCAAGCGGTTGGAGCAGACCTACCTCGACAGCCTGGCGCAGTTGCCGCACGCCTATACCCCTTCGGAAGAAGACCTGGCCCTGGTGCGCGAAGCGTTGGAAAGCATCGACCGCCTGCTCAACGGCCTACCGCCGCGTGTCCGGCAAATCTTTATGCTCAATCGCCTCGAAGGCTTGTCGCAGCCCGTCATCGCCCAGCAGTTGAGCGTGTCGCTGGCCACGGTAGAGCGCGATCTGCGCCGGGCTTTCCTGCATTGCCTGGCCGAGTCGGCGGACCTGACATGAGTTACCCCAAGGTGGACGCCACCACTCGCGCCGCCGTGGATTGGCTGCTACGCCTTGAGGCTGGGGATGACGACCCTGTGCTGCGCCAAGCCTTCGAAACCTGGCTGCGGGCCAACCCCCAGCACACCGTTGCCTGGCAGCGTGTGGGCAGTTTGCTGCAGCAGCCGATTGCTGATTTGCAGCGCGTCGAAGCCCGCAGTCCCGGCCAATTGCGCGCCGTTACCCACGCCCTGGCGACGCCGGATTCCGAATCGCGGCGCAAGGTGTTGCGCGGTGGCCTGGCCCTGGTGTTGTTCGGTGTCAGCGGTGCGGCGATCTTTGATCGCGCCCAGCCGCTCAGTGGCCTGTGGGCCGACCGCCACACCGCCACCAGTGAGCGCAAGACTTTCGCTTTGGCCGATGGCAGCCGCCTGAGTCTCAATGCCCGCAGTTCGGTGGACATCCACTTCAGTGACAGCCGTCGCCTGGTGCGCCTGCGTGAGGGCCAAGTGTTCGTGGACGTCGCCGCCGACCCGCGCCGGCCGTTTGTGATCGCCACCGCCCAGGGCGAAGTCCAGGCCCTGGGCACGCAATTCATGGTGCGCCAGGAGGCCACCGGCAGCCTGACCTCGGTGCAATTGCACAGCGTCCAGGTCACCACGCTCGGCGGCAGCCAGCGCCGTGTAGAGGCGGGGGAGGCCGCGTGGTTCAGCGATGTCGATGTGCGCCCGGTACCGCTCTCGGTACGCAGCCGCACGGACTGGCGCGACGGTCGCGTGGATATCCGTGATGAGCCCCTAGGCCTGCTGATCGACGCCCTGCGGCCGTATCGCCGGGGCGTGCTGCGGGTCAGTGAGCAAGCCGCAAAAGTACGCGTCTATGGCGTGTACCCACTGGATGATCCGGAGCAAACCCTGGAGTCGCTGGCCCAGACCTTCCCTCTGCGCATCAGTCACTACGGCCCCTGGTTGACCCTGATTGACGTGCGCTGAGCAGCCAATGGGAATTATTTTCACTCAGCGTGAGGGGGTCGCCGATCTCGCGAGTCAAGGTTAGGGAACGCCAACCTGACAATGAGCATCCTCACCCTATGGCACCCTCGATGATCCGTCCCTGCCTGTTGACCCTGGCCGTAACCCTGGCTGTAGTCGGCCACCCCGTGGCCGCCCTGGCCGATACGGCCGCCAGCACCCAGCAATATTTCAATCTGCCCGCTGCAGCCCTCGGCGATAGCCTGAGCCGGCTGTCGCGGGAAAGCGGACGCACGCTGTCGGTCAGCCCGGCCTTGCTGCGAGGCCGCCGCGCGCCGGCGTTGCAGGGCCAATACAGCCCCGAACAGGCTGCGCAACACTTGCTGAACGGCAGCGGCCTGGGCCTGACCGTCACCGACAATGGCACCTGGAGCCTGTACCTGCTGCCCGAAGGCGGCGCCTTGAACCTTGGCGCCACCACCGTCACCGGCCTGGTCGCGGAAGATGCCTGGGGCCAGGTGGATGGCTATGTGGCCACTCGCAGCGCCACGGCCACCAAGACCGATACACCGATCCTGGAGATCCCGCAGACCGTCAACGTGGTCACCGCCGACCAGGTCAAGGTCCAGGGCGCACGCAACCTGACCCAGTCCCTGCGCTACACCCCAGGCGTCGACACCAACGGCTACACCGACCGCAACACCATCGCCGACGAGCTGACCAGCCGTGGCTTTGCGCCCACCTTGTTGTATCTCGATGGCGCTTATCTGCCTTACGCCGGCAGCCTCGGTGGTGCGCCACAGATCGATCCCTACACCCTGGAACGCATTGAAGTGCTCAAGGGCCCGGCCTCAGTGCTGTTTGGGCAGAACCAGCCGGGCGGCATGATCAATCTGGTGTCCAAGCGGCCCACCACTGAAGCCAGGCATCAGGTCAAGTTTGGCGTGGGCAGTTACGACCGGGTCAATGGCGCCCTCGATTTCAGCGGCCCCCTCGATGAGGCAAAAACCTTGAGCTACCGTCTGATCGGCCTGGTCCGCGACGGTAACGAGATGGTCGACCATGCCACCGACAGCCGCACCTTGCTGGCCCCCAGCCTGACCTGGGCGCCCACGGATGACACTGCCCTGACGATCTATGCGCAGATCCAACGTGACAAATCCCTGGCCGACTACCAGGCGTTGCCGGCCATCGGCACCCTGTACCGCAACTCCAAAGGCCAGCATATCGACCGCGATACCTTCCTCGGCGACTCCGACTGGAACAACTATATTCGCGATCAGTATGTGCTGGGCTATGACTTCTCCCATGCCTTCAACGACAACCTGGAATACCGCCAGACCGCGCGATTTACCGACGTCAACGACCGCTACAAAGGTTTTTACCTGAACCGCTTCGTCGAACTGCCCGATGGCAGCACCGACGACACCCGCGCCAGCCGCACCAAGCTCGACTGGCGCCAACACAACAGCGCCTACACCCTCGATAACAACCTGCAGGCCAAGTTCGCCACCGGTGCCCTGGAACACATCTTGCTGGTGGGCTTCGATCATCGCGAGTTCACCCGTAAATATCAGGGCTACAACCTTTACGGCGCAGAAATCATCGACCTCTACCAGCCGTCCAACTACCACACCTTTGGCCAGCCGCAACTGACCACCAAGTGGAACAACACGGTCAAGCAGACCGGCCTCTATGCCCAGGACCAGATCAAGTTCGACCGTTTCATCCTCACCATGGGCCTGCGTGAAGACTGGGCCGAAGTGATCAATCGCGACCTGCTGGACCACAGCACGGTGTCGCAGAAAGACAAGCAGCTCACGCGTCGCGTCGGCCTGACTTACCTCACCGACTTCGGCCTGGCGCCCTACGTCAGTTATGCCGAGTCGTTTCTGCCCAGCGTCGGCCGGCTGGCCCCGGCGCGTGGCGGCGGCGCCTATAAACCGGTGGAGGGCGAGCAGTATGAGGCAGGCCTCAAATACCAGCCCAACGACCAGTCGCTGCTGACCTTGTCGGTGTTCCAGATCAAACAGAAAAACGTCCTGACCGGCGATCTGATCTATCGCGAATACCAGTTGCAGGAAGGCGAAGTGCGCTCGCGGGGCGTGGAATTTGAAGGCAAGGCCCGGTTTGGCCAGGTGGAGTTGATCAGTGCGCTGTCGTACCTGGACGCGATCTATACCAAGAGCAACTACGGCGACGAGGGCAACCGCAGCGAGGCGCAGGCGCCGTGGAGCGCCAGTGCCTGGGCCGACTACCACTTTGCCAGCGATGCCCTGGCCGGCCTGACCGTAGGCGGTGGTGCGCGGTATACCGGGAAGAAGTACGGCGACTCGGCCAACACCTTCAAGACCCCGTCGTTCGTGGTCTTTGACGCCACCGTCAGCTACGACCTGAGCCGCGTCAGCCCCACATTCAAGGGCGCCGAAGCCAGCCTCAACGTGCAGAACCTGTTTGACCGCGAGTACGTCTCGTCCTGCAACTACTCCTTTGGCTGCTATTACGGCCAGGAGCGCACCGCGTCCCTGGCCGTGTCCTACGATTGGTGAGCTACTTGATCACCACCGGATTCACCGGCGCGCCGCTGCCACCGACAATCTTCAACGGCGCGGCGGTGTAGAGGAACTTCCACTGGCCGTCGTCGGCACAATCGGCGGCCAGATCCTCCAGCAGCACGATCTCGGTAAAGGCGATGCCGAGGTTGCGCATCAGCGCGCAATGCAATGGAATCTGCACCCCCGACACCGGATCGGTGATCACCTCATTGGCGATGGTGTCGGTCACCAGGTTGGGGATTTCCATGGCGTGGAACCACTCCACCAGTTCCCGGCTGTAGGTCAGGCCAGGCTCCACCAGGTCCTTGAAGAACTCGGTCTTGCCATACTCGTAGAACGCGCCCATGGAGCCGGTACGGATGATCAGGATGTCGCGTTTTTCGATGGTCACCCCCTGGGCCTTGGCGGCGGCCAGCAAGTCCAGGTGGTTGAAGGTTTCGCCACGGCCCAGGTATTTCTTGCCGCGATGGCGGGCCATGTCGATCAACACCGCACGCCCGACCACGCCGCGCTCGGCAATCGCCAGCACACTGGCCTTGGCCATGCCGCCGACGGTGCTCATGGCGTCGTAGCCGTTCCACAGTTGATTGTCGTACCAGGCATGCCCGAGGGCGTCGTACTGGGTCGAGCCTTGCAACTGCATGAAGATCACATCGTCGCAATACGCCGCGCCGCCGGTCATTTCGGGTTGCTTGCCGAAGTGATAGTGGCTGTGATCCAGGGTATTGAAGCGCATCGACGGGTTGCGCGCCGGCCACATCGGGTCACCGCCCGGATGGCCGATCTGCACTTGCAGGGTGAAGGTCTTGCCCTGGCGCACCGAAGCGACACCGCGCAGTACTTCGGCTTCGGTCAGGTAGTTGAGGGCGCCGACTTCATCGTCCGGTCCCCATTTGCCCCAGTTCTTGGGCAGGCCTTCGAGTAATTGCCTGGTGTTCGGTTCGTTCTTGTTATGTAAGTCACACATATCGACTCCGATCCCTTTGGTCGTTGAGTTACACGCAGCGCCCACCGTCGACTTCAAGGCAGGTGCCGGTGATAAAGGCCGCTTCGTCCGAGGCCAGGTACAGGCAGGCATTGGCCACGTCTTGCGGGGTGGAAAAACGTCCCAGGGGGATGGTCGCCATGAACTTCTGGCGGTTTTCCGGGGTGTCCGGCACGCCCATGAACTCACTGAGCAACGCGGTTGCGCCGACCACCGGGTTCACGCAATTGACGCGGATATTGTCCGGCCCCAGCTCCGCCGCCATGGTTTTGCTCATGACCACCACCGCACCCTTGCTGCCGTTATACCAGACCAGTCCCGGGCGCGGGCGGATCGCTGCGGTCGAGGCAATATTGACGAACACGCCGCCGCCCTGGCCGCGAAAATGCGGCACAAAATGTCTGGCGCTGAGGAAGATGCTTTTGACGTTGACCGCGAACACCCGGTCGAACTCGGCCTCGTCCACTTCCAGCATCGGCCGGTTGCGGTGGGTGGTGCCGGCGTTGTTGATGACGATATCCAGCCCGCCGAATTGCTCCAGGGTGGCGCGCAGCAGCGCGCCCACGCTTTCGTCGTTGGCCACATTGACCTCGACGAAATGGGCATGGCCGCCGCTGGCGGCGATCTCATTGACCACCCGCTGGCCGCCGGTGGCGTTCATGTCGGCGACGATAACCCGCGCACCCTGTTGGGCAAAGGTCTTGGCGATGCCTTCACCAAACCCGGAGCCGGCGCCGGTGACGATGGCAACTTTGTTTGCTAGACGCATGGAGTGTGCTCCTTTCTTGTTGTTGTAATGGCTTAGCCGTGTTTGATCGCAATGGTCTTCAAGGTGGTAAAGCCCAGCAGGGCCTCGAAGCCTTTTTCCCGGCCATAACCGCTGGCCTTGACGCCGCCGAAGGGCAGTTCAACCCCGCCGCCGGCCCCGTAGTTATTGATAAATACCTGGCCGCAGCGCAGCTTGTGAGCCAGGCGCATCTGCCGGGCGCCGTCGCGGGTCCATACGCCGGCGACCAGGCCGAATTCGGTGCCGTTGGCCAGGCGGATGGCCTCGGCTTCATCGTCAAAGGGCATCACGGCTAACACCGGGCCGAAGACCTCCTCTCGGGCCAGGCGGCTGTCGGGCGGCACATCGCGAAACAGCACTGCTTCCTGGAAGTAACCGCCACTGCCGGCTTCGGCCACCACCTGGCCGCGGGCGGCTACGGTGATCCCGGCCTGTTCGGCCTCGCGCACGAACTCACGTACCTGGCGTTGCTGCTTCTGGTTGATCAGCGGGCCCATATCCAGGTCCAGCGCCGAAGGCCCGGTGCGCAGTTCGCGAAAGCGCTGGCTGAGTTGCTCCACCAGGGCCTCATAGATGCTGCGTTCCACCAACAACCGGCTGCCCGCCGAACAGGTCTGCCCGCAGTTCTGCACAATGGCGTTGACCAGCACCGGCAAGGCTTCGTCCAGGTCGGCATCGGCGAATACCAGTTGCGGCGATTTCCCGCCCAGCTCCAGGGTCACCGGGCAGTGCCGCTCAGCAGCGGCCTTGGAGACCGCCGTGCCGGTCATGGTGGAACCGGTAAACGAAATGTGATCAATCCCCGGATGGCTGCACAACGCCGCGCCGGCCTCGTAGCCGTAGCCAGTCACCACATTGATCGCGCCGGCCGGGAAGCCCACCTCGGCGGCAATCTGCGCCAGGCGCAGCAACGACAGGCTGGCATCCTCCGCCGGCTTGACCACACAGGCATTGCCTGCCGCCAGGGACGCACCGACGCTGCGCCCGAAGATCTGCATCGGGTAGTTCCACGGGATGATATGCCCGGTGACCCCATGGGGCTCGCGCACCGTCAGCACCGTGTAGCCGTTTTGATAGGGCAGGGTCTCACCGTGCAACTTGTCGGCCGCGCCAGCGTAATACTCGAAGTAACGGGCGAGGGCGGTGGCATCGGCCCGTGCCACTTTCAGCGCCTTGCCAGTGTCCCGCGCTTCGATCTGCGCCAGCTCTTCGTGATGCGCTAACACCGCTGCGCCCAGCCTGGCCAGCAGGCGGCTACGCTCCAGGGCTGACAACGAGCCCCATGGTCCGTCGAAGGTCTCACCCACGGCCAGGCGCGCGGCGCTGACGGCGGCGTCGATATCGGCAGCGGTGCCACGGGCGATGCTGGAGTAGGTTTCGCCACTGCTGGGGTCGATCACCGGGATGTCTTCCAGGGATGTCGAGGCTTGCCATTGGTTGGCGATGTAATGTGCGTTGATCATGTTCAGCTCCTGTTCCCGGCGATGCATTCGGCGATGGCCACGCCCACTTCAATCGTACTGGCGCTGCCGCCCATTTCCCGGGTGCGCGGGCCTTGCGCAAGCACCGTCTCGATGGCTGAGACAATGGCTGCTGCGGCCTCTTGGTAAAGCGGGTCGCCATTGCCCAGATGCTCGATCATCAATGCGGCCGACCAGATCTGTCCGATGGGGTTGGCCACGCCCAGCCCGGCAATGTCCGGTGCCGAACCGTGTACCGGCTCGAACAGCGACGGGTAGCGCCGCTCGGGGTTGAGGTTGGCCGACGGCGCAATACCGATGGTGCCGGTGCAGGCCGGGCCGAGGTCGGAGAGGATGTCGCCAAACAGGTTGGAGGCCACCACCACATCAAACCAGTCCGGGTGCTGCACAAAGTGTGCGCAGAGGATGTCGATGTGGAATTTGGCGGTCTTGACGTCTGGGTAGCGCTGGGCGATCAGGTTCACCCGCTCGTCCCAGAACGGCATGGTGATGGAGATACCGTTGGATTTGGTGGCGGCCACCAGGTGCTTGCGCGGTCGCTGCTGGGCCAGCTTGAAGGCATAGTCCACCACCCGGTCCACGCCTTCGCGGGAGAAGATCGACTCCTGTACCGCGATCTCACGCGGCGTGCCTTCCCACATCCGCCCGCCGACGCTGGAGTATTCGCCCTCGGTGTTTTCGCGCACCACGATAAAGTCGATATCCCCCGGCACACGGCCGGCGAGCGGGCAGGGCACGCCGGGCATCAGGCGCACCGGGCGAATGTTGACGTACTGGTCGAACTGCCGGCGGATCTTCAGCAGCGACTCCCACACCGCCGTATGGTCGGCGATGATGTCCGGGGCGCCCACGGCGCCGAAGAAGATCGCGTCATGGCTACCGATCTGCTCGGCCCAATCATCCGGCATCATGGTGCCGTGGGCCAGGTAGTGTTCGCTGCACCAGGCAAAGTGATCGAACTCAAAGGCAATGCCGAAGCGCCGACTGACCGCCTGCAGTACGCGCAGGCCTTCGGGCACTACCTCGCGGCCGATACCGTCGCCGGGAATCACGGCAATCCGATGGGGGGTACTGGTCGTGGAATTGGACACGCCGTGTCTCCTGTTCTTGTTGTTGTCAGTGAGGCGGGGACATTCTTGGCACAGGTGCCACGGTGGGGGAATTGCTGATTATGGAAGTGGCCTTCGCAAAATTCGAAGGCTCGCGGTTAGGCGCAGTGGCGGGCAGCGAGGTAGTCGAATAACGCCAGGCTTGTAGGAGAAGGCTGTTCCTGGCGCATGCACAGGTACATCTGGCGGTCGGCCCACGGGTCGTCGATTTCGATAAAGCGCAAGGCCATTTCCTTGCGAAAGATCTGCACCGCGCCCTGGGGCAGCACGCCAACCCCTTGCCCGGCGGCAATCAGCCGGCACACGGCTTCAAAACTGCGCACCTGGATCCGCAGGCGCAACGGCATGCCAATCGCGGCGGCGGCTTCGGTGATCAGCGCGGTGATGGCGGCGTTGTCCTCCAGGCCGACGAAGTCATAGCCCAGCAAATCGACAAAGCGCGCATGGCGCATCTTGAACGGATGATCATCGGGCACCAGCAGGCACAGGCGGTCCTGGCAGTAAGGGGCAAAGCGCAAGTCCTCGCCGCCCGGTTGGGTGGTGACGATGCCCACATCGGCCACGCCATCGCGCACCGCCTGCAGGATTTCACGGCTGCGCTCCTCGCGGATATCCAGGCGGATACCGGGATGTTGGGCGTTCCACTGGGTCAATTGGCTGGGCAGTTGCTGGCTCATCGCCGAACTGTTGGCATACAGGCACACGCGGCCGGTGGCGCCCTTGGCGTAGTCGGCGAGGTCAGCGTGCATCACATCCACTGCGCGCAAAATCGTCAACCCATGCTCGGCCAACACCTCGCCGGCCGCCGTGGGCGAGACGCCGGTGGAGGAGCGGTGCAACAGGGCGACCTTGAAGTGTTGCTCCAGCAACGACAGGCGCCGGCTGGCCGCAGACAGCGAGAGGTGCGAATGCTCGGCCGCCCGGGACAGGCTGCCGAGCTTGACCGTCTTGAGGAACAGCTCGATGGAAGTGAGATCGGGGGCCATGCCAGAGTCCTTGTGCGCGGTCTGTGAAAACTACGCAGTTGGGGCGGGACTGTCCAATCATCTGCCCCTCACACATTGGACATATGCTGTTGACTCAACTTTGGAGGCACCGCCGATCCCTTGTGGGAGCTGTCGAGCCCCGGCGAGGCTGCGATGGCGGCGGCACTGCCAGCATTGATGGTGACTGACCCACCGCCATCGCAGCCTCGCCGGGCTCGACAGCTCCCACCTTTGACCTTTGCTGCCTTGAGTAAAGTGCCGGTTAGAACTCGATGCTCGCCGACAGCTTGGCCACCCGTGGATCGCCCTGGGTCAGGTAGCCGCCCATTGCCGATTGCCAGTATTTGGTATTGGCCACATTGTCCACGGTCAGTCCCAGGGTGACGTCGCGCTGGTCCACTTTGAAGTTGTAGCGTGCGCCCAGATCAAAGCGGTTCCAGGCCGGCAAGCTGAGCTTGTTGGCGGCATCCACGTACTGCCCGCCGGTACGCAGCAGGCGCCCGTTGAGGGTTACGCCTTGCAGGCCCGGCACATCCCAATCCACCCCGGCATTGAGCTGGAACGACGGCACGCCAATCGCGCGGTTGCCGTCATTGGCGCCGTTCTGGGTGCCCTTGAGCTCGGTTTTCATCACCGTCACACCGCCGAGCAAACGCAGGCCGGCCAGCGGTTCACCGAATACGTTGAGCTCCACGCCTTTGTTGATTTGCTCGCCCTCACGCACGAAGCGTGCGGTGGTGGCATCGATGATCTGGGTGTAGCCGGCGCCGGGCTGCTCGATGCGATACACGCCCAGGGTCGCGCCGTAGGTGCCCATGTCAACCTTGACCCCGGCCTCGATCTGCTTGGAGCGTGCTGGGGCATACACCAGGCCACCGTTGGTCACCGTGCGAATACCTAATTTCTCCGGCGCGGTCGGGCCCTTGGCCAAACCTTCAATCCGATTGGCATACAGCGACACATGCTCCCAAGGCTTGAACACAATGCCGTACACCGGTGTGGTGATCGACTGATCGTAGTTGGCCGTGCGGCTGCCGCTCATATAGTTGTAGCCCTGCACCACCATTTGCTGATGGCGTAGGCCCAGGGTGACCAACAAGCGATCATCGATAAAACCCACGGTGTCGGACACCGCCGCGCTGCGCATGAAGGTCTTGGCGGTGATGGTCGGGTCGCTGAAGTCGGTGCCAGGGGTGTTGCGCGGGTTGTTCAGGCGCGGTTCGGCGCCGGTTACCGGGTTGTAGATATTGGTGCTGGTCTTGGCGCTGTCGAACACATAGGCGTTGCGCGCCTCGGTCCAGATCCCGGCCAGGCCGAAATTCAGGCGGTGGCTCACCGGCCCGGTCTGGAAATTGCCCTTCAAGCCGGCCATGGCGCTGCTGTTGTCTTCTTCGTGGGCGATGGTCGAGGCGCTGCTCTGGGCATTGCCCAGGTTGTCGTTGATGGTCACCGAGGAGTACTGGCCCATCTCCCGTGTGTGCTTGGCACCGCCCGCCGCGTAGGCGGTCCAGTTGTCGTTCAGATCGTACTCGGCGCGCAGCATGCCCAGGGTGTCTTCAATAATGGTCGCACTCCAGCGCGGCGCGTAGTTGGTGTCGGCCGACGGGGCGTCGGGTACGTGGGTCACCAAGGATCCGAGGAACACCGAGTTGCGCCCGCCATTGACGCGCTGTTTCTGATACGCGAAATCCCCCGACAGGCGTAATGCATCGCCCCGGTAATCCAGGCCTGCGGCAAACAGCTTGGAGCGCTGGTTTTCATTATCGGTGGCGGTATCGCCCTCACGTTGCGAGAGGTTCACCCGCGCACCAAAACGATTGTCCTCGCCAAAGCGCTGACCGATATCCAGGTGCTGGCCAATCCGGCCTTCACTGCTGATATCAGTGCTGAAGCGGCGTAGAGGTACATCGTCGGCGCGCTTGGGTTGCAGGTTCACGCCGCCGCCGATGCCGGAGCCGGAGGGTGTTACCCCGTTGATAAAGGCGTTCGGGCCCTTGAACACTTCCACCCGCTCCAGGGCGTCGGTGGACATGATCTGCCGGGGTAGGATGCCGTAGAGGCCGTTGTAGGAAATATCATCGCCATTCAGTGGCAAGCCACGAATCACGAACAATTGCGACTGGTTGGCATAACCCGAAGCCTGGCGCACGGACGAATCGTTGAGCAGTACATCGCCCACTGTCTCGGCCTGTTGGTCGCGGATCAGTTGTTCGGTGTAGGAGGCCATGCTGAACGGCACATCCATGATGTCCTGGTTGCCCAGCACCCCCAACTGCCCACCGCGTGCGACCTGGCCGCCGGCGTACACCGGGGGCAGGGCGCCGGGCATGATGCTCTCGGCGCTGATGCTGGTCGCACCCAGCTCCAGGGCCTGGCCAGCCTGACTGTCGTTCGCATTCTGCGGGGCGGGTTGAGGGGCGCTATGGGCCGTGAAGCTCAGGGAGCAGCACAGGGCGAGCAGGGTCGGGCGAGTACAAGTCGGCATGGTCGATCCGGACGGCGAAGCGTCAGTGTGAGGAAAGAGGGGGCAACAACGTTGCGCTTCCTCGCTGCGCGAATACGACTCCAGTGCAAATGATAATAAATGCCAAATGATATTTCACAAACTGATTTGTGATGTATGACTTTTCTGAAGGCCAGAAATTTCTATTAAGGCCTGATGGCGGATGCCGAGTAGAATCGCGCCCTTAAAGCGATTCCTGAGGTGCGGCAAGGTGGATTTACAGCAGGGTTTTGTCCTGACCCGGCATTGGCGCGACACCCCGGCGGGCACGGAGGTCAGCTTCTGGCTGGCGACCGACCAGGGGCCGCGGTATATCCGTCTACCGGTACAGCCTTCGGTGATGTTTATTCCGCTGGCCCACCGCGAGCACGCGCAACGGGTGCTCAAGGGCGAGCGCGACGTGGAACTGCGCCCGCTGCAACTGTGTGATTTCCACCACCGCCCGGTCCTGGGCCTTTATACCCGTCAGCATCGCCAGGCGATGGACCTGGAAAAACGCCTGCGCCAGGCCGGCGTGGATGTCTACGAAGGCGATGTGCGCCCGCCCGAGCGCTATATGATGGAGCGCTTCATCACCGCGCCGGTGGCATTTGACGGCACGCCCGGCGAGGGCGGGATGTTGCTGGAGGCGCAGATGAAGCCCGCGCCCGACTACCGCCCGGCATTGAAGCTGGTGTCGCTGGATATCGAAACCACCGCGCGCGGCGAGCTGTACTCCATCGCCCTGGAAGGTTGTGGCGAGCGCCAGGTGTACATGCTCGGCCCGCCGAACAAAACCTGCGCGGTGGATTTCAAGCTCGAATACTGCGACAGCCGTGCCCAACTGCTGGAGCGCCTCAACCAGTGGCTGGGGCAACACGACCCTGACGCGATCATCGGCTGGAACCTGGTGCAGTTCGACCTGCGGGTCCTCCACGAGCATGCCCAACGCCTTAACGTGCCATTGCTGCTCGGCCGTGGCGGCGAGGCCATGGCCTGGCGCGAGCACGGAAGCCGCAACCATTACTTCGCCGCCGCTGCCGGCCGGCTGATCATTGATGGTATCGAGGCCCTGCGCTCGGCGACCTGGACCTTTGAGTCATTCAGCCTGGAAAACGTCGCCCAGACCCTGCTGGGGGAAGGCAAGTCGATCTCCACGCCCTACCAGCGCATGGACGAGATCAACCGCATGTTCGCCGAGGACAAGCCCGCCCTGGCGCGCTATAACCTCAAGGACTGCGAGCTGGTGACGCGGATTTTCGCAAAGACCGAGCTGCTCAAGTTTCTTCTGGAGCGGGCCAGCGTCACCGGCCTGCCGGCGGATCGCAACGGTGGTTCGGTGGCGGCGTTCACCCACTTGTACATGCCGCTGATGCATCGCCAGGGCTTTGTCGCGCCCAACCTGGGGGACAAGCCGCCCCAGGCCAGCCCCGGCGGTTTTGTCATGGACTCGCGGCCGGGGCTGTACGAGTCGGTGCTGGTGCTGGACTACAAAAGTCTGTATCCGTCGATCATCCGCAGCTTCCTGATCGACCCCGTGGGCCTCATCGAAGGCCTGCGCCACCCCGACGACAACGAGTCGGTGGAAGGCTTTCGCGGTGCGCGCTTTTCCCGCACCCGGCATTGCCTGCCGTCGATTGTGGCGCGGGTCTCCGAAGGCCGCGAGGTGGCCAAGCGCGAGCACAACGCACCGTTGTCCCAGGCCCTGAAGATCATCATGAATGCCTTCTACGGCGTGCTCGGTTCCAGCGGCTGTCGGTTTTTCGACACGCGGCTGGCGTCGTCGATCACCCTGCGCGGTCATCAGATCATGCGCCAGACCCGCGAACTGGTCGAAGCCCAGGGTTATGAGGTGATCTATGGCGATACCGACTCCACGTTTGTCTGGCTCGGCAGTGCCCATTCCCAGGAGGATGCCACGCGCATCGGCCAGGACCTGGTGCAACACGTCAACCAATGGTGGCGCGAACGCCTGCACAACGAATTCGGCCTGCAAAGCGCCCTCGAACTGCAATACGAAACCCACTTCAGCCGCTTCCTGATGCCGACCATTCGCGGGGCGGAGGAGGGTAGCAAGAAACGGTATGCCGGCTTGGTGAGCCGTGCCGATGGCAGTGAAGAGATGATCTACAAAGGCCTGGAGACTGTGCGTAGCGACTGGTCGCCCCTGGCCCGCCAATTCCAGCAGGAGTTGTACCAGCGCATCTTCCACCGCCAGCCCCACCAGGATTATGTGCGTGACTACGTGCGCCGCACCCTCAGTGGCGAGTTCGATGAGCTGCTGATCTACCGCAAACGCCTGCGCCGGCAACTGGGCGACTACGAGCGCAACGTGCCGCCCCATGTGCGGGCCGCGCGCCTGGCGGATGAATACAACGACCGCCAGGGCCGCCCACGCCAGTATCAGAACGGTGGCTGGATTCGCTACGTGATCACCGTCAACGGCCCCGAGCCCCTGGAAGTGCGCCAGGCGCCAATTGACTACGACCACTACGTCACCCGGCAATTGCAGCCGGTGGCCGATGCGATCCTGCCGTTTGTCGATGATGATTTCAGCACCCTGGTCGGTGGTCAGATGGGCTTGTTTTAACCCCGGGAAAACGTTTCACTCTGGACGCTGAGTCTCCAGGAGCAATGCCCATGTACACGCTCTACGGCACGCAGAGTTCTGGTTCATGCATCGTCGAAATCGCCCTGCAACGCTGCGGCGTGCCGTGGCAGCAGGTCGATGCCAGCCCCTGGGGTGATGGGGCGGGGATTGAGGCCCTTGGGCAGATCAACCCGCTGCGGCAGATCCCCACCCTGCAACTGCCCGACGGCAGCGTGTTGACGGAAAGCGCGGCGATCCTGATCCACCTGGGCCTGGCGTATCCGGCCAGCGACTTGCTGTCCGGTCACCGTGCGCAGATCATTCGCGGCCTGGTGTATATCGCCGCCAACTGCTACTCGGCGATCACCATCATCGACTACCCGCAACGCTTTCTCGCCGACGCCGACGAGACGGTGCAGGCGCAACTGATCGCGGGCACCCAGCAGAAACTGCACCGGACCTGGCAGGTATTTGCCGAGCAATTTGCCGGGCAACTCTTTACCCCGCAGGGGCTGCCCAATGCCCTGGGCATCATGGCGGCGGCGGTGTCCCGCTGGGAGGGGGGACGCGACGTCCTGCGACACTCCCACCCTGCATGCGCCCAGGCCCTGGCGCAGGTGGACGCCGACCCGCAGGTGGCCCCGGTGTTCGCCTGGCACTGGCCGGATTGGCCTGAGGAGTGAGCCTTGGCAATCAGAAGAAACAATGAGCCTCGAAGCACCTCGAGCCCTTGCGTCACGGGCGTCCTGGCCTACTCTTTCTGATAGTCGCGTAGGAATCATCCTTGAAATTGACTGTCGCAGACATGAAACTCAAAAACTCTGCATGGAATTGGAAGGAGGTACGCATGCTCGTCCGGTCGCTGACCCTGGCTACCTTGATGGCGTTTACGGGGCCGTTGTTGGCTGCGGATAACCGAGGCCCGCTGGAACAGGATCAAGGCAAATTCCGCCCGCTGATCGTGATTGCACCCAGCTCCATAGACCCGACTCAGGTCCAGCTCAAGAAAGATCTTGAACAGCCTGAGAACAAACAGAAGTTCACCGAGCGCAACATGGTGCTCTACACCGTGAACTACACGAGCATCGGCACCGTCGGCCAGCGTGACGGCAAGGACCTCGGCGCCCAGGACACCAATGCGTTGATCCGCGCCTTGAAGCTGGGGGCCAGTGCCGGCACCAAAGTAATCCTGGTGGGCAAGGACGGTGAGAAGAAAGTCGAAAAGACCGTGCCACCCGATACCCTTGACCTTGCAGAGTTCTTTGCGGCTGTCGACAAGATGCCCATGGCAGAAAAAGAAGCCGCCGCCCCCGCCGAGCCTGAACCCGCCGCCCCGGCACCGAGCAAGCCTGGCGCCAAAGCCAAGCCTGGCAAGCACGCGCCGCAACCGCTGGAAGATTGATGCTCCTCGCTGGCGCCTCCTATAGGGGAGGGGCCAGCGAACCCTACCAGTCGTATGCCACTTGCAGGCATTGCGCCATGAAGCATATGATAACCGTTATCATTTACGGCTTAACTTCTGCGCGCGCCCTCCATGCCCCCGACCCCTGCGACAAGCCCTACTGACCTGGCCACGCTGTATCAGCAGCAACATCGCTGGCTGCAGCACTGGCTGTGGCGTCGCCTGAACTGTTCGCAGAGCGCCGCCGACCTGGCCCAGGACACGTTCCTGCGTCTGCTGGCCAAGAACCAACCCCTTGAAGTCCAGGCGCCCCGCAGCTTTCTGGCGAAAGTCGCACAAAGCGTGTTGTCCAATCACTTTCGTCGGCAAAAGCTGGAAAAGGCCTACCTGCAAGCCCTGGCGCTGTTACCGGAAGACGTGGCGCCCAGCGCCGAAACGCAGTGGCTGCTCCTGGAAACCCTGATGGCCCTCGACGAAGTGCTCAGCCGCCTGGCATTACCGGTGCGCCAGGCCTTCCTCTGGTCGCAACTCGACGGCTTGAGCCACGGCGAGATTGCCGAGCGCCTGGGCACCAGCATCACCACGGTCAAGCGCTACATCGTCAAGGCCGGCGCCCAGTGCATTGTGCTCGACAGCCAGCGCCCATGAATCCGTTGCCCCTGACCCTGGAAGCCGCCGAGCAGGCCATGTACTGGCAATTGGAGTTGCAGGCGCCGGATGTCACCGAACAGACCCGCGCCCAGTGGCTGGCGTGGCGCCAATTGGATCCGCTCAACGAGCAGGCCTGGCAGCATTCCCAGCGATTTTTCCAGCGTATGCACGAGGTGCGCGACCCGGCACACCAGGCGCTGGTCAGCGCCACCCTGTCGCCGGCGATATCCCGGCGTCGGGTGATTAAAAACCTGGCCCTGTTGCTGGCGGCCGGCAGTGTGGCGTGGACCGCCCGGGACGCCGGCCTGCTGCAACCCTGGACCAGCGATTTCAGCACCTCGGTCGGTGAGCAATGGCGCATCGAACTGGCGGACAACAGCGAAATCCAGCTCAATACCGACACCGCCGTCGATGTGAATTACCGCCCCGAGCAGCGCCAGATCCACCTGTTGCGCGGGGAGATCCTGGTGCTGCCCAACCCGTTGGACGCCCGCCCGCTGTGGGTGAAAACCGCCGAAGGCCTGATCCATGTCACAGGCGGTCGCTTCAGCGTGCGCCAGCGTGAGGGTTTTACCCAGTTGGGGGCTGACCAGCAGCCGCTGGCGGCGCAGATTCCAGCGCGCAACCTGAGCCTGCAACCCGGCGAAATCATCAGCTTTGACCCGCAGACCCTGCTGGCGCGGCGCCCCCAGCGCTCCGGCGAACTGGCCTGGAGCCGCGGCATGATCGTCGCTGAGGGCCTGCGTCTGGAAGATTTCCTCAAGGAACTGAGCCGCTACCGGCGCGGGCATCTGGACTGTGACCCGAGCGTGCGCGAACTGCGGGTGTCCGGCACCTATCCACTGGCCGACACCGACCGCATTCTGGTGGCGCTGCAACAGACCCTCAAGCTGGATGTGCAGCATTTCACGCGCTTATGGGTGACGTTGAAACCGCGGCGGGCGCAGGTATGAATTTATTTCGCATGCAGGTGGTCCGTTTCCGAATCTCACGAGACTTATATCCCCAGACACTCACTTATCTGGGGAACAGGGCATGCACCCGCAACGCACCATCCGTGCAACACTGAAAAAATCACTGGCCGTGGCCGTCGTCCGTGGCATCGCCAGCTTCGGCGTGGCTGCGCCGCTGCTGCTGGCGCCGGCCTGGGCCATGGCCGCGCCACAGCAGGAGTTCGATATTGCCCCTGGCTCACTGGCCGGCGCGTTGAACCAGTTTGGCCAGGCCGCGCAGATCCTGCTGTCCTACCCGGCCGCGCTCACGCAAGGGCAGACCAGCCCGGGCCTGCAAGGGCGGCATGATCTCGACAGCGGTCTGGCGATCCTGCTCAGTAACAGCTCGTTGCAAGCCGTGCGCGGCAGTGGCGGTAACTATTCCCTGGAGCCCCGGCCTACCGACGGCGCATTGCAACTGGGTACCGTGTCGATCTCCGGCAAGGCGCCGGGGTCGACCACCGAAGGCACCGGTTCCTACACCACGCAGTCGTCCAGCAGCTCCACCCGCCTGAACCTGACCCCGAGGGAAACCCCGCAATCGCTGACCGTCATGACCCGCCAGCGCCTGGATGACCAGCGCCTGACCAACCTGTCGGATACCCTGGATGCCACCCCCGGCATCATCGTGTTGCGTGATGGCCTGGGGGCGGAAAGCGATAGCTATTTCTCCCGTGGTTTCCAGATCCAGAACTTCGAAATCGACGGTGTGCCTACCGTTGCGCGCATGGACAACTACACCCAGAGCATGGCGATGTACGACCGGGTGGAGGTGGTGCGCGGCGCCACCGGTTTGATCAGCGGCATGGGCAACCCCTCGGCCACCATCAACCTGATCCGCAAGCGCCCGACGGCCGAGGCGCGGGCCAGTGTCACTGCTGAAGCGGGCAACTGGGACCGCTACGGCAGTGGCCTCGACGTGTCCGGCCCGCTGACCGAAACCGGCAACGTGCGCGGACGCGTGGTGGCCGACTACAAGACCGAACATGCCTGGGTCGACCGCTACAAGCAGCAGACCCAATTGCTGTATGGCATCACTGAATTCGACCTGACCGACGACACCTTGCTGACCCTGGGCTTCAGCTACCTGCGTACCGACGTCGATGCCCCGGCGCGCTCCGGTTTGCCTACGCGCTTTACCGACGGTTCGCGCAGCAACCTCAGTCGCTCCCTGAATACTGCGCCGGCCTGGTCCTATAACGACCATGAGCAGACCAGCTTCTTTACCTCCATCGAGCAGAAGTTCGACAGCGGCTGGAGCGCCAAGGCCGAGTTCACCCATTCGCAAAACAAGTTCGATGAGGTGTTCAACTACGTCAACGGCAGCCTCAACAGCGATGGCAGCGGCACCACGCAGTTGCCGGTGCGCTTCTCCGGTACGCCGCGCCAGGACAACCTCGACCTGTACGCCACCGGGCCGTTCGACCTGCTGGGCCGCGAGCACGAGTTGATCGCCGGCGTGACTCTGTCCAAATACAAGGAAAACGTGCCCAGCCATGGCGGCTGGAACTACGCGTATTCCGGCTCCCCGGCAGGCGCCATCGACAACCTGTTCAACTGGGACGGGCACTCGGCCAAGCCGGACTTCCCGCTGACCGGCAAATCCTCGGTGGATGAAAGCCAATACGCCGCTTACCTGAGTACCCGCCTGCGCATGACCGACGACCTGAGCGTGATCCTCGGCAGCCGTGTCATCGACTGGAAGCGCGAAACCGCAGACAGCCCCTACGGCGGCGTCGCCACCCGCACCGATGAGTCGGAAACCGGCGTGTACATTCCCTATGCCGGCGTGGTCTATGACCTGACCGGCAACTGGTCGGCCTATGCCAGCTACACCAAGATCTTCAATCCCCAGGCCAGTTGGGTGCGCGATATCAACAACAAGGCCCTGGAGCCCATGGAAGGCAAGGGCTACGAGTTGGGCTTGAAGGGCAGTTTCTTCGACGAAAAACTCAACACCAGCCTGGCGCTGTTCAAGCTGGAACAGGACAACCTGGCGATCTGGATCGACACCCCGGGCGGCAATACTTATCGCAACGAGAAGGGCACCACTACCGAGGGCGTCGAGCTGGAACTCAACGGTGAGTTGGCTGAAGGCTGGCAAGCCTCTGCGGGCTACGCCTATGCGGTCAGTACCGATGCCGACGACAAACGCATCGTCACCACCTTGCCGCGCCAGAGCCTGAAAACCTTCACCACTTACCGTCTGCCGGGGGCCTTGAACAAAGTGACGGTTGGCGGCGGGGTGAACTGGCAGAGCAAGGTTGGCGAAGACCTGCACACATTCAGCCAGGGCAGCTACGCCATCACCAACCTGCTGCTGCGCTACGACGTGACGCCGCAGTTGAGTACGTCGGTCAACCTCAACAACCTGTTTGACCGTGAGTATTTCAGCTATGCCGGTAACCATGGGATGTATGGTGCGCCGCGCAACCTGATGACCAGCGTCAAGTACGACTTCTAGACCTGCCCACTATCCCCGGTGGAAGCAAGCCAGCTCCCACATTCGCAGTGTGGTATGGCCAAAACTCTATGCCCGGCAGAGCCCCTCCCTGTGGGAGCGGGCTTGCCCGCGATAGCGGTAGTTCAGGCACCATTTCTGCTAGCTGATACACCGCCATCGCAGGCAAGCCAGCTCCCACATTTGCATTGTGGTGTGGCCAAAGTTCTATGCCCGGCAGAGCCCCCCTGTGGAAGCCGGCTTGCCCGCGATAGCGGTGGTCCAGGCACTGTTTCTGCTAGCTGACACACCGCCATCGCAGGCAAGCCAGCTCCCACATTTGAACGGTGGTGTGGCCAAAATTCTATGCCCGGCAGAGCCCCCCTGTGGGAGCGGGCTGCCCGCGATAGCGGTAGTTCAGGCACCATTTCTGCTAGCTGACACACCGCCATCGCAGGCAAGCCAGCTCCCACATTTGAACGGTGGTATGGCCAAAACTCTATGCCCGGCAGAACCCCCCTGTGGGAGCGGGCTTGCCCGCGATAGCGGTGGTCCAGGCACTGTTTCTGCTAGCTGACACACCACCATCGCAGTCAGCACCTCCGCGCGCTGGCTTTTGTTATGCCTTTGCTTTCGCAGCTCAAGCCTTCCACGGCTTGAACCACAGCCCCAATCCCACCAGCACCCCGGCGCCCGCCAAGGTACTCAAACCCAACTGCCAGCCATCGTTATGCAGCGGGTGCAGCACCAGCGCCGCCACACCCAGCAACACCACACTCAAGCCCCACTGCAACGGCCAGCCCAGTTGCCCGAGCAGGTGTTGGCGTTGCATCAGCAGCAGGTTGGTGACGATCACCCCACCCAGGGCCGCCAAGGCAATGCCTGGCAGGCCGAAGAAGTACGGCAGCAATACCAACAGGCCGGCGTTGACCAGGCTGCCCAGCAGTTCACATTTGAGTGGCAGGCGTGTGTCGCCGCTGGCGTAGGCATAGCGTGCGAGCATGGCGTTCCAGGCGCCGAACACCAGGGGTGTGGCGAACCAGGCGAGCAGGGCGGGCAGCGGGCCGTCGGCGCTTTGCGCGGGCATCAGCAGGTGAATCAGCACCGGGCTGGCGCCAATCAGGCCGAGGGCGGCGGGCAGGCTCAGCAGGGTGGCGGCGTCCAGGCCACGGCGCAGCAAGGCCAGGCGTTGTTGGCCTTGTTCACCGCTCATCATCCCCAGCAATACCTGGTTGAGGCTCATCAGCGCAATCAGCGGCAGGTTGATCAGCTTGCGCGCCAGGTTGACCCAGGTCACCGCACCTTCGCCCAGGTAGCTGGCGATCAGCCGTTCGAGCAAGGCCAGGCCCTGGCTGGCGAGATTGCTCGCCAACAGCGGGCCGATACGTCCCAGCAGTTCGCGGCCGGCCAGGGCATCACCCTTGACCTGCCAGGGGCGCCAGCCGAACGACCAGACCGGTGCCAGCAAGGGCAGGCACATCAACACACTGCCGGCAAAAAAACACATTGCCAGTTCCGCGCTGTCGCTGGCCGTGCCGCGGATAAACAGGTACAGCACCGGCGGCAGGTTGAACAGCAGCGAGCCCAGCCCCGGCAGCACAAAGCGCTGGCGCGCCTGCAACGGAATACTGAACAGGCCATGCATCACCAGCCCCGGCGCACAGGCGGCCAGCCAGCGCAGATTGGCGGCGGCCTGGTCGTGGGCTGCGGCGTCCAGCCCCGGGCCGATCAGGCGTACCCACAGCGGCGCGCCCAGGGCCAGCAGGGCGAACAGGCCCAGGCCGACGCCGAGCAGGCGCGGCGAAAGACTGGCCAACCAGGCTTGCTGGCGTTGCGCATCCCGTTGTTGATAGAGGGGCAGGGCCGCAGCGGCGAGCAAACCGGCGGCCAGGGTCATGCGCAGCGCCTCGGGCAAAAACACCGCCACCAGAAACCCGTCGCTGCGGCTGCCCGCACCCCAGGCTGCGACCAGCAGCCATTCCCGGGCAAAGCCGGCCACCAGCCCGGCGAGGGTCGCCAGGGTCAGCCACAGGGTGCTGCCAAACATCAGTGGAACAGGGTGAACAGGCCCTTGCCACCCACCTTGTAGTTCAGCCCCCGAACGCGTTCGCCCATGACTTTGGCACCGGTGCCGCCGACAATTTTGTACGGCGCGACGGTTTTCGCCACCACGGTATTGGCAGTCACCACCGAGCCTTCGCACAGGTGGGTGCCGAAACCGATCAGCGCACGGCTGCCGATCCACACATAGTCGTCGATATAAATCGCCCCGGAAATCGACCAGAACTCCGGCGCCTGCAAGTCATGGCTGCCGGCGATGATCAGCACATGGGAGGCAATCGCCACATGGTTGCCGATTACCAGCCCAGAGCGTGCATCCACCTGGCAATGCCAGCCGATCACCGTGTCGTCGCCGACCCTCAGGTTGTGGATGCCCAGCACCTCAGTGTTGCGCCACAGGCTCGACCCCTTGCCGATCTTCGCGCCGCCCAGGCGCAGCCAGCCGATGCGTATGTGGTGGCTGGGGATCTTGTTGATCAGGATGTTGTAGGCCATGTCCCAGGCACTGCGCCAGCGGTCCTTGAGGGTAGCCCAGTTCTTGCCATAAATCGGCAGGAACTGCGCCGGGACATCCTGTTTCATGCGATGGAACAGCCGACGTGCCACCGGATGCTCGATAGTCGGTTCCACATCGAAAGAGGTCATCCAGAAGCGCTTGTTCTCGCCTTCGCCCTCTTCAAAAACCACCTCGTTGGCCAGGCACCAGGCCAGGCCGTCCTGCAAGTCTTCCAGGCTTGCACCGAGTTCGCTGGCCAGGGCGGGCAGGCGGTCACGCAGGTCGGGGGAGTGAATAGTGCGATGTTTCATGGTCGGTCATCCTTTGGCACGGAAACAGGAGCAGTAATGGTCGGGCTCAGGCGCACCTGTTGCAGGCTGATGCCCATCAACAGCCAGAACAGCGCGATCAATACAAAGGTGAAGCTGAAGTAGTGGTCGAAAATCCCGGTCAGCAGCGCCGCCAGCACGCCGCACACGCAACCCAGCCACAGGGCGTTGTCGGCGGTGACCTTGCGCACCATCCCTAATGGCCGCACTTCTCGCCACCACAGCACGGTGACGGCGATGAACAGCAGCATCCCCGGAACACCAATCTTGTAGATGAAGTTCAGCCACAGGTTGGAAATCCCCAGCAAGTTGCTGCCCGGCACCGGTGGGTCGATCTTGAAACCGATCCCCAACGGGTACTTGGCCATTACATCGGGGAACCCGGCGTACTCGTCGAAACGGATCTCGGTACTGGCGTTGGTGGTCGAGAACATCGTCATCAAACGGTCCTGCAGCGGCGGATAGAACAGCACCAGGGCGATCACAAAAGCCGCGCCGATACCGATGATCCGCCCGCTGTGAGGCACGCGCTTGTAGGTCAGCCAGATCAGGATCAGCGCCAGGGCCACAATCGCGCCCCGGGAGATACTCAGCAGCAGGCCGGCGCAACCCAGTACCGCCACTGCCAGGCCCAGGGCGCGGCGCCAGCCGGTGCGGGTCCAGCCGTAGAACAGCGCCAGCGGGATAAACAGCACCAGCACGCCACCGGTCAGGTTCGGGTGAACCCAGGGCGAGGCCATGCGCTTGTAGTTGGCCGAGAAAATATCCTTCACCGCCTCCGGGTGGGCGTACTTGAGGTCGGTGAGAATGTCGATCATCGACATCGCGTTGCGCGTCTTGAGGAACATGAAAATCGACAGCAACAGCATCGCCAGGTTACCCAGCAGCAGAGCGACCACCACCTTGTCGCGGTCGGCATCGGTGCGCAGCAGCAGCGGCACGATAAACAGCAGCGACAGGTTCATCAGCCAGCGCACCCAGTTCACCGGGCCGTTGCCCTCGGCGTGGATGATGATCATGCCCCAGATAAACGGGATGGTGCTGAACAGCATCAGCCACATCAACGCCCGTTCCGTGGGGCGCCAGACCATGAAACCACGGGTCTTGCCGATAAACGATTGCCAGAACACCCCGGCCCAGGTCAGGCCCAGCACCGCCTCGCTGATGGTGGTGCGGATCCCCAGTTGCAAGGTGGTGTAGGGAATGCTGGTGGCCAAGACGGCAAAGATCAGCAAGCCCCACAGCGGTTTGCGGATCAGGGTCAGCGCCACGCCCAGGCCGACCACGATCATAAAGACCTTCATCGGCGGCAGTGCCAACAGCAGGCCGCCGAAGACCAGGCCCAGGAGCAGACTAACGAGTTTTCCTGGCAGCATTAGCGGTTCAATTCCTTGAGCAGTTTATCCAGGCGCAGGCGATAGGCCGGTTCGGCAAATTGCCGGGCCCATGTGCGTTGCAGTTCGGGGTCGACCGTGCCCCCCGGTGCAGCCAGTGACACCATCAACGTTTGCAGTTGACCGGCGTCGTCGGGGGCAAAACGCTGTGCGGTGGGCGGCGCCACTTCATCCAGGGCCGAGCCACGGGCAACCGCGACCGGCGTGCCGACACTCAGCGCTTCCACCACCGGCAAACCAAACCCTTCGGCATAGGACGGCTGCCACAGGTACGCGGCATGCCGGTACAGCGCCTGCAACTGGCCGTCGGACAAGCCACTGCGCCAATGCAGGCCGGGCAACTCGCCCAGGGACGCCGGCACATCGCTGGCGTGGCCGACCAGTACCAGGTCGGGCACGTTTGGGTCCTGGGCGCGGCTGGCCTGCCATTGCGCCAGGAAAAACGCCATGTTTTTGCGCGGCTCACGGGTACCCACCACCAGCCAGTAGCGCGGCGGAATGCCTTCGGGCAACGGCTCGGGGGCCTCGGTGAACTCCGGCACCAGGTTATTCAACACGCGGAACTTGGCCCGCGCCCAGGGAAACAGGCGCGCAGCCTCATCGCACGAGAACTGCGACGGGCACCACACCCGGTCGGCTTGCCACACCGACCAGGCAATCGACGCGCCGTCGATCAGGCGGTAGGCCAGGGCCTTGAGGCGGGAGCGATGGAAGTTGCGGTGGGTCAGTTGAAACAGGTCATGCAGCACCAGCACATAGCGGGTGCCGGCGGGTTTGCGGCACAAGGGCAGGCCCATGTTGGCCGTGGCGATGTACAGGTCGATCTGCTGTTGGTGGATTTCCCGGGGCAGGAAGCCGCGCTCGAAGCGCCAGCGCACCTGAGGCCGTTGCAGGCCCTCCAGGGGGCTGGCCCAGGCCGGGCAAACCGCCGTCTCGCGCTGAGGATGATCAAGCGGCGCTTCGGTAAACAGCACCACTTCAGTGTTGTCCCGGGCGCGCAAGGCGTGTTCCAGGGCCAGCACCTGGCGGGCGATGCCCGACGAAGGCGCGACCGTGGCCGGGCGGTAATCCAGGGCTACGCGCATGCTTGAGGCTCCTGTTGGGTGGGCAAGGTGCGGTAGATCTGCTCCAGTTCATTACCGGCCACCGCCCAGTCGTGATGGTTGCGCGCATAGTCGCGCGCAGCCTGCGCCAGTTGCCGGGCCAGCGTCGGTTCGTCCAGCAGGCGCACAATCCCATCGGCCAGGGCCTCGGCGCTTTCGCCGGCCAGGTAATGCACCTGCGGCTCAACCGCCAGCCCGGACACACCCTGGGCGGTGCTCACCAGCGGCAGGCCGGCGGCCATTGTCTCCAGCACTTTGAGTTTGGAGCCGCCGCCATGGCGCAGCGCGGCGACAAACCCTGCACAGCGGCGCTGCAAGGCGGTGAGGTCGGGAACAAAACCCTGCCATTCAATACGATCGTCCACCCAGCGCTCGCGCCAGTGTGCGGGCAAGCCGAAGCCGGCCACCGCCAGGCGGGCGTTGGGGCATTGCAACCAGACCCGCGGGAAGATGTCGTCGAGCAGCCACTGCACCGCGTCCAGGTTCGGCGCGTATTCGTAGTTGCCGACAAACAACAGGCGCTGGCTCTGCGGGGCGGCGCTGACGTCGCTGAATGCGCGGCTGTCGACCCCATTGACCACCACGCTCACCGGGGTCTTGGTCAGTTGCCCGATAGCCTGGGCATCGGCCTGGGTCACGGCAACCACATGGCACGCCGCGTCAAACGCCTTGCGCTCCCACTGCTGGCAGCGCCACTGGTCGTAGCGCACGAACGGCGCGGCCCATTTTGGAAAGCGGTCATAGGTGGCGCCGCCCAGGCTCGATTCCAGGTTGTGCTCGGTGAGCACGAAATCCCGCGCTTGCTGCTGCAAGAGGGTGAAGTACGGTTGCAGGCTGTAGCTATGCTCGACCTGGATCACATCCCAGGTTTCCTTCAACAGTTCGCTAAAGCGCGCCTGCAGCACCGGCGACAGGCCGTTGACCGTGGTCAGCAGCGGCCAGGGCGCAAACACCCCGGCGAGCAGGGTCATGGGGTGTTTCAGGGCCCGGCGCGGCACCACGATCAGGCGCTCGAGCAAGGGCTCCAGGGCCGCGTGCACGGCGGCATCGGCCGGCGTCTTCGATTGCACCAGCAAGGTGATGCGATGCCCGCGCTCACTCAAGGTACGCAGCAAATGGTACTGCCGGGTCTTGCCGCCGCTGGTCGTCGGCCACGGCAGATAGGGCACAATCCACAGGATTCTCACGTGCAGCTCTCCATGCCTGGGCGTGCTACCACACCAATATCTGCAACGACGGTTTCACCACGGGGCGAATGCCGTTGTAATCGTTTAGGGTCTGCCTGGCGCCCGTCAGCGGGTCCAGCAGTTCGGCGTGCTGCACTTTGGGCAAGGTGATGCGGGTGCCTTCCGCGCTCCAGTACATCAACAGGTGTTTGCCGTCTTCGCGGGTCCAGGCCACGCTGTAAAAAGTCTTGGGTACGTCCTCGAGCACGGGGGTGACCCCCGGCTTGAGCGTTGGCCCGGTGATCTCCAGGAAGCGGGCGAGGGCGCTGTAGACCGGCTTCGGTTCACCGTTGAGGTCCAGCAGGCCATAGTGCTGGTCACGTACGGAGGCGCGTTCATCCAGGTCGGACAGGGCAAACAGGAAAATCTTCTGGTAATCCTGGGACGCCATCAGCGCCAGGCGGCGCAAGGTGAAATCGGCCTGGCCGTCGACGCCGATCAGGTCCTGCATCTCCTTGGGCCCGGCATAGCTGGACCAGCCCCACTCGGTGGCCCACACATCCTTGACTCCGGCACCGTGCAGCACGGCGTTGAGTTGGTCGCCGCGCAGCAGCACTTCATTCTTGCCCGGTTCGTCGGTTTCCGGGGTCATCGAGTACGGGTGATACGCCGCGACCATGCCCAGGGTTTGCACGCCCAGCGCGCCGAGGGCTTCAAACATCAGGGTTTTGCCGCGCGGGGGCATCTGGCTGTAGTAGGCCATGCCGCCCATCACCTGGATCTTGTCTGGTGCGGCGATATTCAGTGCCTGGTGACTGGCCAGCAGCAAGCGCGCGTATTCCTCGGCATTCACTTGCGGGCGCCAGTTGTTCGGCAGGTTCTGCTCGTTCCACACCTGCCAGGCGTTGATATTCGGGTAGCGCTTGGCCAGCAGGGCCAGACGCAGGGCATACACACTGGCGTCTCGCGGGCGGTATTGGTCCTGGAATTCTGCGCCTTTGGGGGCGGTGGTAATAAACGGCGCCGAACCCACCAGGTAGAACACCGAGCGGATTTTCTCGGCAGTCAGGGTGCGGTCCAGTTCATCGAAGGTGCTCAGTTGATAATCTTCTTCCTTGGGCTCCAGGCGGTCCCAGTGCAGGTCGACGCGCACCCAGTCCAGCCCCAGTTTCTGGTATTGGCGGATCTGCTTCTGGTACTGCTCGGGCTTGAACCACAGAAAATGCGCGTTCACCCCGAGGAACTCGCGCCACTCCACAGTGCGCTGGGGCGCCAGGTTCACGGGCTCCGCGTCGACGTTTTCACTGAGCAGCAGTGCGCCGCCCACGGCCATTGCAATGACCAGTGACAGGTAGCGCCACATCCGGCGAGTTGACGAAACATTCATCACAAAGGCTCCTTGACTGCGGCCTGGAACAACTCGGCAAAGCGTTGCGCGGTGCTGGCCCACTGGCGCTGCCGGCCGATGTCGGCGGCGTGGTCGGCCCATTGGCGGGCCTGTTGCGGGTCGAGGATCAGGCGGTTCAGGGCATCGCTCAACGAGGCGATATCCCCCTGTTGATAGGTGATGCCATTGCCACCGGCGACTTCTTCGGCGAAGGCGCGGGCATTGGAGGTAATCACTCCGCGCCCGCAGGCGTTGGCCCAGGACAGCGCGCCACTGGTGCCGCGCATCTGGCCGAGGAAACCGAGTTTTTTCGATTCACGGTACGGCAGCACCATCACATGGTGGGCCTGGATGGTATGGGGAATGTCGGCTGAGGGCAGGTCCAGTTGCCAGTCCACCACATCGCCCAGGTGCAGGGTGGTGATCAGTTGGCGCAGGCCCTCAAGGTAATTGCCGGCGGGGTCGAAGGTCATCTCCGGCGCGGTGCCACCGGCCAGGGTCAGGCGCACCTGGCCACGGCATTGCGGGTGGGCGCTCAGGGAGCGGGCCAGGGCCTGCAGCAGATCTTCGATGCCCTTGCCGCGGTAGATAAAGCCGAAATACAGCAGGCGCAACGGTTGCAACGGCGGCAAGGCCACGGGGGCGATGGGCAGGTTACCGTGGGCAATCACCGCCACTTGCTCAGGTTTTAGCCCCATGCGCTGGCGCAAGCAATCGCCACCCAGGCGGGTGAGGGTGATCAGGCGGCGCATGCTTTTGGCCAGGCGCCGTTCTTCGTAAAGGGTCAATGGATCGGCGAGCAACGCCGCCGCCTGGGGCAGCGGGTGGGGCAGGCGTTCGAGCAGGGTCAGCGGGAAAAACAGCTTGGCCCGGCGCCAGATCAGGCGCTCCGGATCATGCACAGTGGCGGTCAGCGGCAATTGCGGCTGGGCCCGGCGCAAGTAGTCCAGGGCCTGGAACTCGGCAAAGCGTCCGCCGCCCAGCTCGGCATGCACCAGGTCCACACCGCGCCAGTCAAAGGCCTGCAGGCGCCGCAATTGTTCAGCCAGGTCCAGGCAACCTTCCAGAGGCGTCAGCACCTCCAGGCCCCGTTCGCGCAACGCGCTGCGCAAGTGCGCAGCGTAGTCGGCGATCCCGGTCTGCTCCGGTGGCAGTGGCGCCAGCAACGCAATGCGCATCAGGCCGCACCGCGCCAGCTGTTGAGCCGTGCCAGGACATTGGCCGGCACTTCAAAACGGCGGCGGTTGAGGATCATCCCATCCACTTTGCCGAACGCAGTGGTCAGCAACGACAGGGCGTTCTCGATGGTCGGTACGGTGCTGGTGCGGGCTTCGATCACCAGCACAATCTGCTCGGCGCGGCGCAGGGTGAGGAACGCCTGCGGGTTGGACGACAGGGCCGAGGCGTCCAACAGCAACACTTCACCCGGCTTCGCCGCTTCAGTGCCGTTGACCGAGACCCGGTGGCCACGCTCTTCGAGCAGGCGCTTGAGTTGCTCGATGATAAAGCTCACGCCTTCGCCGTGCCGTGCCGAGGTCAGGCCCAGGGCAAAGCCCTCGCTGGCGATGCGCTCGGCGGGTAGCAGGCTGTACAAGCGATAGATGCTGGCGGTGAGGGCGGCCGGTGTCGCGTGCTGCACATCGGGGATGCTGCTCCACAGAGGTACACCGAACACTTCCTGCAAGCGCGCGCCGTCGTGGATGCGCTGGTCCAGCAGGTACAGCACGTAGATGGTCAGCAAACCGACGGCCAGGCCGGCAGGAATGGTGAACAGCAGAATCAGCAGGCTCTTGGGAAACACGCGCGCCGGGTTGAGGGTGGCGTGTTCGATCAGGGCGATGTTGCTGATCTGGCTGCTGTCCAGTGCGTGGTCGATGCGCGCCTGTTCGAGGTTTTCCGAGTACAACGCGTAGCTTTTCTCGGCGGTGCGCAGTTGCTGGGTCAGCTTGTTCAGCTCAGGTTCATCGGTCATCGCCTGGTCACGCTGGGCGCGCAGTTCGGCGAGGGTCTTGTCGTAGTTCTCGATTTCCCCGGCCAGTTTGCGCTCCTGCAACTGGGCGTCGATGATCTGCTGCTTGACGTTGATCACCAGGCTGTTGGGCGCGGTGTTTTGCGAGCGTTCCAGGCGTGTCGCTTCCTGGGCGCTGAGGGCTTCCATGTCGCGGATGTTCTGCTCGATCTGATTGACCTGCGGTGTGTTCGGCAGATAGGTGCGCAGCAGGCGCGCCCGTTCTACTTGCAGGGCATTGAGCTGGCGCTTGAGGTCCAGCTGGGTCGGGTTGAGGCTGGTTTCCCGGCCAGTGACCACTTCGGCCGGCTGGTTCTTGATCTGCTGGCTGGCGTTGGCCAGGAAGCTGCGGATCCCCGCGATCTGGTTTTGCGCGGTGACTTTGGCGTCGGTGACACGGTCGATCTGGTTGGTCAGGTTTTTCAGGCGCGCGTCCACGCTGATCGAGTCGATCTGCTTCAAGCGGCCCTGCAGTTCATCCTTGAGCCCCTGGATGTTGGTCGCGACCTTGCTGCGTTCGGTTTCATAGAAGGTATGCAGGCTCTTGCGCCCGAGAATCCGCGCGCGCTCTTCCAGGTAGGCATCGACCCAGGTCTCGACGACTTTCTGCGCGATGGCCGGATCGTCCCAGGTGAAGGAAATTTCGATCACCGAGGAGCCCGGTTCGTGGCCGGCTTCGAAGTTCTTCTCCAGCTTGGTCGCCAGGCGTTCCAGCGGGCTTTGCTTCTCGGCCAGGCCGACGAATTGCAGGACGCTGCGCACCGCATCCAGTACTTCACCGGCGGCTTTCTTGACGTAGAACTTGGTGACTTTCCAGAAGCCCTGTGGCGGCTCGGACGTCATTGCCAGGTAGCGCTCGGCAACGATGTGCACGATGGGCCGGCCGGTGAGCATCTTCTCCTCATCGACGATCGGGTCGTGCTGGGTACTGGGCGCAATCAGCGTCTGGCGGTTGGCGGCTTCGATCGGCAACGTGGTGTTGTCCCGCCCTGGCTTGACCAGCAAGCGCGCGTCGGACTCGTAGCGAGCCGGCAACAGGAAGGCACCCAACACGGCCACCACAATCGTGGTGATCACGGCCAGTTTGAACTCGCGGCGGAAGATGAAAAACAACCGCAAGAGGTCGCGTAGAGAGCGGATTTCGATCACAGGATCACTCCATTGATAGGGAGATGAAGATGGGGTTTGGGCGCAGGCATCGAAGTATCAAAGACGCGTTCCATTGCTAAGGGACCCCGGGGATGTTGACGTTGTCGATACTCGTGTTGTTGGTCGTATTCCCGCTGTTCTTCACACCGCTGTCGTTGAGGTCGTAGTTCAAGCCAATACCAATGCCCTTGTTGATCGGGAACAGGCGGGTGAAGTACATATCCACCGCCTCCACGGTTGCGCCAATGCCAGACTGCGGCACAAAGATCAAATCACCACGTTGCAGCGATACCCTGGGATGGTTCGGGTTGGTCAACATGCTGTTCAGGCTGATGAAGTACGTCCGGTACTTACCATCCGGGCCGGTGCGCATCAACGCCACGTTGGAGCTATCTGCCGACGGCAACACCCCCCCTGAACTGAGCAACGCCTGCTCCACACTGACATTCCCCGCCAGGTCGAAAAACGCCGGGTTCGGCACCGCACCACCGATAAACACCTTGTTGCTCGGGGCGCTGGCGATGTTCACCGTCACTGCCGGCTCGCGGTAGATGCGCTTGTACTTGTCGGTGATTTCCTTGCCGAGGTCTTCCGGGGTGCGCAATGCCGCCTTGACCCGACCGATGTTGGGGATGGAGATCACGCCGTCGGGGCGTACGACGAACACTGTCATGTCGTCGGCCGCCGCCGGCTCCTGGGCATCGCGCACGATGCGCAACAGGTCGCCACTCTGGATCAGCACCTGCGGGGGCGGCAGGTCGGCCAAGGTCAGCGCCGCCTGGTGGCCGGCCTTGAGCGTGTTGTTGTCAGGAAGCGGCACCCGCGCAGGGGTCGAACAACCAGCCAGCCAGATCGAGGCACTCAACAGGCTGAACAGGGTAAGACGGGAACGTCGGTTGGTAGTCTTCATGACGGCTCAAGTCCAGTAGGTGGAAAACATGCCCAGGCGCTGCTTGAGCGATTTGGGCAGGTAGCGTTCAAGGTGGCCGAGGCGATAGCCCAGCAATTTAAAGGCACTGCGCACCACCACTTCGGGGGCGCGGTGCAAGGCGTTGGCCTCGCGCAAGGCACGTAATTCGGCCAGTACATAGCGTTTACCTTCACCGCCGGCGTCGCCAAACGCCTGGCGGATCCACGGCTCGCGGCCGTAGAACACCCCAATGTCGAAGTAGCGGTGAAACTCATCCATGAGTCGGTAATCGTGGGAGTGATAGACCTGGGCGCTGGCGGCGTATTGCACCTTCCAGCCCGCCAGTAGCATGCGTGCGGCGACGTAGGCGTCCTCGCTGCCGATCACATCGGCGGGGAAGCCGCCCACGGCCTCCAGGGCGCTGCGCCGGTACACGGAAAACGAGTCAGAGCTAAAGCAGGTCTTGATCCCCAGCTGCGGCGCATCGGCCAGGCTTTTGCTGCGGCTGTGGGCCGGGTAATTGAAGTGGCGCGACTGCGCACCCAACACCCCCGCACCGGGATGCGGCAGTTGGCGGCCATAGGCGACACCGTTGAGTGGGTCCTGTTGCAGCTCGGCGAGCAGCTTGGCAAAGGTCTCGGGCTCGGCCGGGATAGCGTCCTGGGTCATCACGATCAGGGCGTCGCCGCCCACTTGCTCGCTGGCCCAGCGACGGGTGCCGCCGTGGTTGAAGTCGCGGGCGGCGATCACTTCGACACGCGCACCGAACTCGCGAAAGCGCGCCACCGTGGCATCGCTCGACGCGCTGTCCACGACCAGCATCTCGTCGGGTTGCAGGGTCTGCATGCGCAGCGCCGGCAGCAGCCGGTCGAGGTGGCTGGCGGCGTTGCGGGTCGGGATGATCAGTGAAGTCCGCATCAGGGCTTGGGCTCGCTGGCGGGCGTGCGGCCGTAGATATCGTCGAAGCGCACGATGTCGTCTTCACCCAGGTATTCGCCGCTCTGCACCTCGATCATCACCAGGTCGATGATGCCGGGGTTGGTCAGGCGGTGTTTGTGCCCGGCGGGAATATAGGTGGACTCGTTCATGTTGAGCAGGATCTCGCGCTCGCCATTGGTGATCATTGCCGCGCCGCTGACCACCACCCAGTGTTCGCTGCGGTGGTGGTGCATTTGCAAAGACAACGAACCCTTGGGCTTGACCACGATGCGCTTGATCTTGAAGCGGGTGCTTTCCTCCAACACCGTGTAGGTGCCCCAGGGCCGGGTGACGGTGCGGTGCAGGCTGAACGCGGGATGGTTCTGACGCTTGAGCTCGGCGACGATATGGCGCACATCCTGGCTGCGGTTGGCGTCGGCGATCAGGATCGCGTCGGGGGTGTCGACGATGATCAGGTCACGCACCCCGACCGCACCGAGTACGCGCTTGGGCGAGTCGATATAGCAGTTGTGCACGTCGTGCAGGATCGCTTCGCCATTGATCTGGTTGCCGTTGTTGTCACTGGGGGTCAGCTGGCGCAGGGCTTCCCAGGAGCCGATATCGCTCCAGCCGATATCGCAGGGCACTACGGCGACCTGGGCGGATTTTTCCATCAGGGCCACGTCGATGGAGATGTCCGGCGCGGTGCCAAAGCCTTGCGGGTTCAGTTCGCGCTGGCGGCTGCTGCTGTTCTGCAGGCTGGTGCTGTGCTCCAGCGCCGCCTTGGCCGCGTCCAGCACGGCCGGGGCGTGGTTCGCCAACTCGTCGAGCACGGTGGCGGCCTTGAAGCAGAACATTCCGGCATTCCACAGGTGCTTGCCGCCGTCCAAGTAGCCTTGGGCGGTGGCCAGGTCGGGTTTTTCGACGAAACGCTGGACACGGAAGCCTTGCGCCAGCGCCGCGCCTTGTTCGATATAGCCAAAGCCGGTCTCGGGGCGATCGGGCTGGATGCCGAAGGTCACCAGATAGCCGGCGTCGGCCAATTCGCGGGCCTGGGCCACGGCCTGGGCGAAGGCGCTTTCATCGAGGATCAGGTGGTCGGCCGGCATCACCAGCAATTGCGCATCAGCGCCGAAAAACTCCTGCACATGCAGCGCGGCGACCGCGATGGCCGCTGCGGTGTTGCGGCCAAACGGTTCGAGCAGCAAGTCCAGGCCCAGTTGGCCGGTGTTGACCGCGCGGTAATCGTCGAGGGTGCGAAACAGCAGGTCGCGGTTGGTCACCGTCAGCACGCTGTCGACCCCCGGCAGGTGGCTGGCGCGCAGGAAAGTTTTCTGCAACAGGCTCTGGTCGTCGCGCATGCGCATGAACGGCTTGGGCATGCTCTGCCGCGAAACCGGCCACAGCCGCGTGCCCGAGCCACCGGAAATGATGCAGGGAATCAATCCGTTGAGAGGGTTCATCAATAGACTTCCTTGGTGGAAAGGACGGCCGGGACCGTCATGAAAACGATGTACAGGTCAAACCACACCGACCATTTGGCGATGTATTCCAGGTCGTATTCGACCCGTTTCTGAATCTTGAACAGGGTGTCGGTTTCACCCCGGTAGCCATTGATCTGCGCCCACCCGGTGATACCCGGCTTGACCCGGTGCCGCGAGCTGTACTCGCTGACCGCTTCCTCGAACGGAATCCCGGCGGCCTTGGTGGCGGTGGCATGGGGGCGCGGGCCGACCATCGACATGTTGCCCAGCAGCACATTGAACAGTTGCGGCAGCTCGTCGATGCTGGTCTTGCGGATAATCCGCCCGACGCGGGTGATGCGCGGGTCGCTGCGGGTGGTCTGGCACTCGGCGTTGAAGTCGGTCTGGTCGACGTACATCGAGCGGAACTTGAACACCCGGATCAGGTTGTCGTTGTAGCCGTAGCGCTTCTGGCGAAACAGCACCGGGCCTTTGGAGTCGAGCTTGATGGCAATGGCGGTCACCAACATGATCGGTGACAACAGCAGCAGGCCGGCACCGGCCAGCAGCAGGTCTTCACAGCGCTTGATAAAGGGTGACCAACCGCGCAGCGGCAGTTGCGAGGTGTTGAACATCAAGATGCCGCCGACATCGGTAATGCGGTTGTGGCCATACCGCAGGGCGGCCATGTCCGGCACCAGCATGACGTTGACCGACATCTGCCGCAGGCGCTTGACCAGCCCGTTGATACGCTGCTCGGCGGCCCAGGGCAGGGTGATCATCACTTGGTTGACCTGTTCGGACCTGATCAGCTTTTCCAGGTCGCGGGTGTTGCCCAGCAACGGCAGGCTGCTCAGTTCCTTGGGAATGCGTTCGGTGCGGTCGTCGATAAAACCGATCAGGCCGGAGCGGATATCACTGTTGCGCGACAGGTGTTCGGCCACATGGATGGCGGTGTCGGTAAAGCCGAGGATCACCGTGCGCTGCAGGAACTTGCCGTTCTTCATCAGGTTGCGGTACAGGCGCAGCATCAGGATGCGCTCCACACCAAACAGCACCAGGCTCAGGCTGAACCAGAACATCAGGTTGCGCGGGCTCAACTGCGGGAACAGGAGCAGGATCTGGTACATGAACAGCAGGATGCAAAACGCCGAGATCCACGCGACCAGCATCACGCGAAAACGCAGGCGGTTGCTGAACAGGTCCTCGGAGTACACCCCCAGGGCCTGGAACAGAATAATGGTCAGGATCGCAAAAAACAGCAGCAGGCCCAGGTAGTGGCCACGCATTTGCGGGTCGACTGGATCCGGGTAGAACAACAGGATCATCGCCGGCAGGACCGCTGTCAGGCCGTGGATTAACTTGACGAAAACCACAAAGAATTCAACAAAACCGGTACGAGTCAGAAACAGGCTATCGACTGACGACTTCTCACGCATAAATCATCCCTCAATGCACCACCAGGACTTCCTGTTCGTTCGCTCATCCATAAGGCAGTTGCTTATAAGTGGCGCAATGCGAACGACTGCTTTCGCTGGGTAACGCGCAATGACCTGTCTAGGTGCAGGTGCTTTGCTAAATAGTGGCTAAATAATGGCTCCTTATGGGTGCCATGTCAAGGTTTTGACATTTCGCAAGGGTTTTGCCGTCGAGTGTCATAAGATACTCTTGTCGTGACGGTTTGTTGACATTTGTTATTGGTTTTTCAGATTTATTGAGAATGAGTGATGGCTTTTTGCAGTGTAGGAACAAAAACGCCAATTATCCTGCTGGGCGGGCAAAGCTTTTTTGACGGGGATAGGAGCCGGCTGGCCGGCCCCTACAGGGGGATGGGGATCAGAAGTCGCCTTTGAGGCTCACGGTGACGTTACGCGGCTCGCCGTAGAAGTTACCCCAGGACGCGGTCCCCACGGTCTGGTAGTAGTTTTTGTCGAACAGGTTGTTGCCGTTCAACGCCACGGTCCAGGTGTTATCGACCTGATACGCCAGGCGCGCGCTCCACAAGGCGTAGCCGGGTTGTTCCAGCTTGATGGTCTGGACCCGATAGTTGCTGCTTTGGGCGCTGACGCCGCTGCCCACTGTCCATTTCGACAGGGCACCATCCAATTGGTAATCGCCCCACAGCCGGAACATATGGCGTGGCACGTAGCTGGTGGACGCCCGGCCCTCGGCCTGGCTGTCGATATTGTTCAGGGTCTTGGTCTGGGTGTAGGTATAGCCGCCGAAGACTTGCAAGCGTTCAAGCAGTTCGCCGCTGATCTCGGCCTCGACGCCCTGGGCGCGGACCTTGCCGGTGTCGCTGTAGCAGAAGCCGTCGGCCGAGGTGCCGCAGTGGGCGATGTAGTCGGTCTCGGCAGCGTTTTTCTCGATCGCGCGGAACAGTGCCAGGGAGCTGTTGAGGCGCCCGTCGAACCATTCGCCCTTGATCCCCAGCTCGTAGTTCTCACCGATCTTCGGCTTCAGGGCCGCGCCGCTGACGGTGGCGTAGGAGCTTTGTGGCTGGAAGATATCGGCGTAGCTGGTATAGATCGAGAGGTTGTCGTTGAGGTCATAGATCAGCGCGGCAAAGGGCGTGACTTCACCGGTTTCCTTGGTGCGCGCATCCTGCACGCTCCACTCGCCCCAGGCCAGGTTGTTGGACTGGCGGCGGTTTTCAAACCAACTGACGCGGCTGCCGACCACCAGCAGCAACGGCTCGGCCAGCCGCAGGCGCAGGGTGGCGTAGGTGCCGTACTGGGTGGCGGTCTCCTTGACCGTGCCGCCGCGGTACATATTCGGCCAGAACGTGTCGTCGGCCGGCTCCGGGAAGTGATGGTTGGGCTGGTAGATGGTCTGGCGCTGGGGCAGGTTGCGGATCGCGTACACATCGTCCTGGCTGCCACGGCTGCCGTTGGCGCCGAGGATCAGCTCATGCTCCAGGCCAAAGGCTTCGAACTTGCCGTCGATGTAGGCGTCCAGGCCATAGTCCTTGTGATCGTAGTCAAACAGGGCGGCGTAGCTGTTGGCCGTGGGGGCCGGATCGCCATAGGCCACGGTGCCTTCGCTGGCGGCGTATTTGATGTCTTGCAGGTTGCGGCTGTGAACGGCGCTGACCTTGAGTTTCCAGTCGTCATTGAAGTGGTGGGTCAGGTCGGCGAACAGCGTGGTGCGCCGGCTTTGCCAGTCGTTCCAGGACTGGCCCAGGCAGGTGGAGCGGCTCAGGCCGATGCTCTTGCCGTCGCTGTAGCGCGGGATGCCGCCCCAGCACGGCGTGGCGTCGACGTCTTCGTAGCTGGCGCCGAAACCGAGGGTGGTGTCGGGGCTGATATCCATGTCCAGGGCGGTGTAGATAGCCTGGTCCTGGCGCTTGGCAATATCCATGTACGAACCGCGATTCTGCTGGCTGACCACTGCCCGGCCGCGCACGGTGCCGCTGTCGTTCAGCGGGCCGCCGGTATCCACTTCGGCGCGGTAGTTGTCCCAGGTGCCGGCCGACAGCGTGAGGCTGGTGGTGGGCTTGTCCTGGGGCCGCTTGCGCACGAAATTCACCGCGCCACTGGCGGTGCCGGCCCCCTTGAGCATGCCGGCGGCGCCCTTGAGCACTTCCACCCGGTCATACAGCGCCATGTTTGCGGTGAAGCTGTCGGCCTGGACATAGTCCTTGCCCATATCCAGCGGCACGCCGTCGTACTGGTACTGCCCGAGCATCTTGAAGCCGCGGGAATAGAAATACTTGCCGCCCATGGGCGATTCGTAGGTGGTGATCCCCGGCGTGCGCTCCAGCAATTGGTCGATGGTGTGGATGTTCTGGTCATCCATCAACTTGCGGGTCATCACACTCACCGATTGCGGGGTTTCCCGCAGGCTGTGCTGGCCCTTGCCGATGGTCACCGCGCCGGTGGTGTAGGAACCGCTGCCTTCGGTGGTGGCCCCCAGGCGTTCGCCGGTGACGGTGGTGGCGCCAAGGTTCAGCGCGCCGGATTCACCCACCGACGGGAGCAGCAACCAGCTGTTGTCGCTTTGGCGCTGGGCTTGCAGGCCTTGGTCCTGGAGCAGTTGGCCGAGGGCCTGCTCGCTGTCGAGTGCGCCGGTGAGGCCCGCGCTGTGCTTGCCGGCCACGCTGTTGGCGTCAAAAGACAGGCTGATGCCGGCCTGACGGGCGAATTGATCCAGGGCGCTGGACAGTGGGCCAGGGGCAATGTTCCAGGCGCGGGTCTGGCTGTCGCGTGCCGGCTCCTGGGCCAGGGCGCCGCCGGGCAGGGCACTTGCCAGGCAGGCACCCAGCAGGGCGGCATTGACGGCTTGGCGCAGGGGGGATTTTTTTGAGGGGAACGCTTGCATGACCGCGGGTTGCTCCTGAAGGAAGTGGACAGAACGGGCCTGTTGATCGGCCTTTCCTTACAGGTCGAACGGCAATGAGAATTCACCTCATTTATTTTTCAGGAGCGGGCGGTGCGCGGGGTGACCGTGACCCAATAGCGGCTGCGGTAAGTGACACTGACCGGTAATGCCTGGGCCACCAACGCCAGCACCTGATCGGTGTCGCCCACCTGATAAGTGCCGGACACACGCAGGCCGGCGACGGCCTCGCTGCAACGCAACACGCCGTGGCGGTAGCGACCCAGTTCGCTGAGGAAGTCATCCAGGCGCATATTGCGCGCGCTGATCACGCCGTCGCTCCAGGCCCAGGGGTCGAGGCCAGTGGCGGGTGGCGGATAAATTGCGAGGCGGTTGAACAACACCTGTTCGCCGTACGCGACGACTTGCCGGGCAGCGCCCGATGCGTGCCCAGCAAACACCGCGACCTGGCCCTGTTGCACCGCGAGCAGCGTGCCCTGGGGTTCTTCGCGGACCATAAAGCGCGTACCGAGGGCCCGCAGATAACCGTTGTGGGTCTGTACCCAGAAGGGCCGGGGCGAACGACCATCGCTGCCGGTATCAATCAGCATCTCGCCCTGGCGCAGCTGCACCAGGCGCCGTTCGCGGTTGAACGCAGTGTCGATGGCGCTTGCGCTGTTGAGTTGGATACGGCTGCCGTCATCCAGGCTGATCCAGCGCTGCTCTCCGGTGGCCGTGCGGTACTCGGCCAGCAGCCCCGGCAGCGGCGTGTAGTCGCGGCCCAGCCAGGTCAACCCGGCGCCCCCGGCCACCAGGCCCAGCAGCTTCAAGCCCTCGCGGCGGCTGATTCGTCGGCGCGCGCTGTCCAGGGTCTGGCGACCGAGTTGGGCGGGCAGATGGCGAAAATCATCATTCATCGTCGTGACCCGCTGCCAGGCCAGTTGGTGTTCGGCGCTGCTGGCCAGCCAGCGTTCAAACGCGGCGGTGCTGGCGTCATCGGTGGTGTTGAAGCGCAGCTTGATCATCCATTGGATGGCCTGGTCCACCAGGCGCGGGTCAGCAGTCGGCATAGCGCAACCGATAACAGGCGTGCAGGGCCTTGGCCAGGTCGCGCTCCACGGTGGCCTTGGACACGCCCAGGCGTTGGGCGATCTGCGGGCAGGTCAGGCCGTCCAGTTGCGCCAGCAAAAAGGCTTCGCGCACCCGTGGCTTGAGTTGGTCGAGCAGGCGGTCAATGCGCTCCAGGCTGTCGAGGATCAGCAGGCGGGTTTCTGGCGAAGGGGCTTGGTGTTCGGGGAAATGGGCCAGGCTGTCGAGGTAGGCGCGTTCCAGTTCGCGCCGCCGATACTGGTCGATCATCAGGCTGCGGGCAATGCTGCTCAGGTAGGCCCGGGGTTGCAGCAAACTGTGCTGCTTGCGGCTATTGAGCAGGCGGACGAAGGTTTCCTGGGCCAGGTCGGCGGCATGCTCGCGACAACCGGTGCGCCGCTTCAACCAGCCATGCAACCAGGAATGGTGGGCCTGGTAGAGCTGGCCGATTGCCGCATGATCCGCTGGGTATTCGCTCGACATAGTCGTCCTGGCGCAGGCGTCTTAATTGATAACGGTTCGCATTCTAGACGTGGCCCGTGGCATTGGGCAATCACCTATCTTCAGGTGTTGTGCCTGGAGGCTGGTCGCGGGGGGCGCGGTGAGACTAATCTTGGGTTTTCCCTGGCGGATGAGTTGAGCATGATCGATCTCGCAACCCTCGCGGTTTTCTCTGGTTCCGTGCTGCTGTTGCTGCTGTCGCCCGGGCCGAACATGGCCTTTGTCATCAGTCATGGCGTGAGTTATGGCTGGCGGGGTGGAGTGGCGGCCGGGCTGGGGATCGGGGTGGCGGACCTGCTGCTGACCGCCTTGACCGCCACCGGCGTCACCGCCCTGGTGGCCAGTTGGCCGCCGGCCTTTGACCTGATTCGCTATGCCGGCGTGGTCTACCTGCTGTGGCTGGCGTTCAAGACCCTGCAAAAAAAGCCATCCCTGGACACCGCCCAGGTTGTGCGGGTACGCCTGGGCGGGGTGTTTATGCGCGCCATGCTCAATAGCCTGCTCAACCCCAAGGCGCTGCTGTTTTTCATGGTGTTCCTGCCGCAGTTCGTCAAGCCCGAGGCCGGGCCCATTGCCCTGCAATTGGTGCAGTTGGGCCTGGTCCTGACGCTGATTGCCGGGGTGTTTCATGCCGTGCTCGGGGTTTTTGGCGGGGCGATCAGCCGGTTTTTCGCCGGCAGTAAAAGAACCGCCGGCTTGCAGAAATGGGGGTTGGCCACGGTGCTGACAGTATTGGCCGTGCGCCTGGCGCTGATGCCACGCACCTTGTAGACGGCAGGTGCCTCTCCTTGTGGGAGCGGGCTTGCCCGCGATAGCGGCGGTTCAGCCACTATTGTTGGCGGCTGGTATACCCCCATCGCAGGCAAGCCAGCTCCCACCTTTGATTTGTGGTGTGGCCCAAGCTTTTGCTCCGACGCACATCCCCTGTGGGAGCGGGCTTGCCCGCGATAGCAGTGGGTCAGTCAACATCAATGTTTGCTGGGCCGACGTCTTCGCGAGCAAGCCCGCTCCCACAGGGGAAAATAGTTCGGCCTTCAGCCCAGCCGCGCCGCCGCCCGTGCGGCAATTTCGCCCCGGGTCTTGCGTGATTCAGCGGTGCGCTTATTCGCCTCGTCCAGTACCTGCTGTGGTGCAGTGTCCGGGCGGCCGGCATTGAAGGGCGGGGCCGGCGCATATTCAAGCTGCAACTGCACCAACTGCGCCGCCGCCTCGCTGTACAGCTCGGCGGCCAGGGTCAGGGCAAAGTCGATCCCCGCAGTGATGCCTCCCCCGGTAAACAGGTTGCCGTCGCGCACCACGCGCTCCTGCACCGGCGTGGCGCCGAGGGTGGCCAGCATGTCGTGGTAGGCCCAATGCGTGGTGGCCCGCCGCCCGCGCAGCAAACCCGCAGCGCCCAGCACCAGCGAGCCGGTACACACCGACGTCACATAACGTGCGGTCTGGGATTGCGCCCGCAGAAAGTCCAGGGTCGGCTCATCTTCCATCAATGGCCCAACCCCCGAGCCGCCCGGCACGCAGATCACATCCAGGGTAGGGCAGTCGTCGTAGGTGGTGGTCGGCGACAGCACCAACCCGCTGCTGGAAGTGATCGGCGCCAGGTCTTTCCAAATCAGATGCAGTCGTACCTCCGGCAACGACGCCAGCACGTCGTAAGGGCCGGTGAGGTCCAGTTGCTGAATACCGGGGAACAACACAAAGCCGATCTGCAAGGTCATGGTCAAACTCCAGGAAGAGGGATGGACGGCTTCACTCTAGTGGCCTAGGCTTTGGCGCATACGCCATTGAGCCCACTAATCACGCCAATCATGCCGAAAATCATCCATGTGCTCGCCTTTGCCAATGTGCAGGTGCTCGACGTCACCGGACCGTTGCAAGTGTTTGCCTCGGCCAACGACCTGGCGCGCCAGCAAGGCTTGCCGTTGCCCTATGCGGTCAACGTGATTGCCGCCCAGGCCGAGCCGGTGATGACCTCCGCCGGCCTGGCCCTGGTGGCCGAGCCGTTGCCTGGCGCCGACACGCCCTGCGACACCCTGGTGATTGCTGGCGGCTGGGGCGTGTATGGGGCGGCCGAGGATCCGCAACTGGTGGAGTGGGTCCGGCAAAAAGCCAGGCACTCGCGGCGCATGACTTCGGTGTGTACCGGCGCCTTTCTGCTGGCCGCCAGTGGCCTGCTCGATGGCTGTCGGGTCGCCACCCACTGGACGCGCTGCGAGGAACTGGCGCGCAAATACCCCAGGTTGCAGGTCGAGGCCAACCCGATCTTTATCCAGCAGGGCTCGCTCTGGACCTCGGCGGGCGTCACGGCCGGCATCGACTTGTGCCTGGCCCTGGTGGAACAGGACCTGGGCCGCGCGGTGGCCCTGGAAGTGGCGCGGCACCTGGTGGTGTTTCTCAAGCGCCCCGGTGGCCAGTCGCAGTTCAGCGTCACCCTGTCCCTGCAAAAGGGCGGTAGCCGCTTCAGCGAATTGCATGGGTGGATTGCCGAGCACCTGCACCTGGACTTGAACATCGCGACCCTGGCGGCCGCGTGCGGCATGAGCGAACGCAGCTTCGTACGCCATTACCGCGCCGAAACCGGCCAGACCCCGGCCCGGGCGGTGGAACTGATCCGCGTGGAAACCGCACGCCGGCAACTGGCCGACAGCGCCGTGGCAATCAAACGCATCGCCGCGCAATGTGGCTTTGGCAGCGAAGAAACCATGCGCCGCAGTTTTATCCGCGCCTTGTCGATCACCCCGCAGCTTTATCGCGAGCGGTTTTCGGCGCCGGCCTGAGTCTGTTCAAGCAATTCAAACAGTGCATCGAGCGTGGCCTGTGGTGCTTCCTGGGGAATATTGTGGCCCACCCCGGCGAGCACCCGGCGCCGATAGAATCCGCTGAAATTACCCACGTCGTCATCCACCTCGGGAGCCGGGCCGACACCGTCGTCGGCACCGCACAGCGAAATGGTGGGCACCGAAATCGGCGGTGGTTGCACCAGCGCCTGTTCAATCACTTCCAGCGCCGGATCACCCTCGGCATACATGAAGCGATGGCGATAGGAGTGGATTACCACCTCCACAAAGTCCGGGTTATCAAACGAGGGTGCCGTCTGCGGGTAAAGGCTCGGCCCCGCAGCCCAGGAGGGCGACCAGAGCGACCACAACAGTTCGCACAACTCGCGGCGGTTGGCGGTCAGGCCATCGATACCCCGTTGGGTGTGGAAGTAGAACTGGTACCACAACCGATGCTCGGTGACTGGCGCGCGGGGCTGGATGGACTTTGCGATGTCCTGGATGTTGTAACCGTCGCCAGTGACCAGGCAGCGCACGCGCTCGGGCCAAAGCGCCGCGACAATGCACGCGGCGCGCCCACCCCAGTCATAACCGGCGAGGGCGGCCTGGTCGATGGCCAGGGCATCCATGAAGTCCAGCAGATCCTTGGCCAGCGCCGCCTGTTGGCCGGAGCGCATCACCTGGGCGTGCACAAACCGGGTCGGGCCGTAGCCGCGCAGGTAAGGCACCAGCACGCGATAACCAGCCTCGGCCAACACCGGCGCGATGGCATCGTAGCCGCGAGGGTCATAGGGAAAACCGTGCAGCAGAATCACCACTTCACCTTCGGCCGGGCCATGGGCTTCGTAGGCGATATCGAGCATGGGAGTGCGGATATACAGCAGCGCGATCGAGGGGCTCATTGGGACTCCGTTCGGGTCACAGCAGGGAGCCTGGACTTTAGCGCGAAACCTTTACGTGTTCATGGGCCAGCAGCGAAAACACGTGCAGATCCTGGTAGCCACCGGCCCAAAACCCGGCCTCGCGCAGCACGCCTTCGCGGGTAAAGCCCAGCCGGCCCAGCAGTGCCTGGGACGGCAGGTTACGCGGATGGACCAGCGCTTCGACACGGTGCAGTTGCATCTGCGCAAAGCCCCAGTCGAGCACGCTGCGCAAAGCCTCGCTCATCAAGCCGCTGCCCCTGGCTGACGGCGCCAGTTCGCAGGCGAGGGCGCAGCTGTTCCACTGGCGATTCCATTTGAACAGCCCGCAGGTGCCCATCAACTCGCCAGCGTATTCCAGGCCCCAGCGCGTGCCCGGATTGGCCTGGGTTCGCCAGTGGGCGAAGGTGGCGATCAGGGCGTGGGCCTGGGATATGTCGGTCATGGGGTCGATGCCAAACCAAGGCATGGCCTCGGCATCTCGATAGATCGCAAACAGCGCCGGGGCGTCGTGGGGGGTCAACTCCCGGAGCCGCAAGCGTTCGGTGTGCAGGGTGGGGAAAGTATCCACGTGGTGTGGTGCGGTTGGCATAGGTATCGACTGAACATTTTCGGGCGCCAGGGGCGGGTTCATATTCGTTCCTTGAATACAGGAGGAGGCAGACAGATAGCTCGCTCAAGGTCGCAAAGATCAAAGGTGGGAGCTGTCGAGCGTTAGCGAGGCTGCGATGACGTCAGTACAGCCAATGTTGAAGTTGCCTGATAGCGCCTACAAGGGTTTCACTTCGCTGCTCGATTCTCAAGGTTGCCACACGGTTTTCTCCCCGCTCAACTTGCGATCCAGAAACGTCGCCGCGCTGATCAAGGCCAAATGGCTCAATGCCTGCGGTGTATTCCCCAGATGTCGCGCCCGGCTGTCGAATTCCTCGGCATACAGCCCCAGCGGGTTGGCATAGCGCAGCAGTTGCTCGAATTCCAGATGGGCCTTTTCTACTTGCCCCGCGCGGGCCAGGCATTCGACGTACCAGAATGAACAGGCGGTAAACGCCCCCTCTGTGCCTTGCAAACCGTCAATTTGACTGTCGTCATTGCGGTAGCGGTAGACCATGCCATCGCGCACCAGGCTTTTCTGGATGGCGTCCAGGGTCGATAACCAGCGCGGGTCGGTGGCCGCCACAAAACGCACCAGCGGCATCAACAGCATCGAACCATCCAGGGCAGTGCTGCCGATGTGCTGCACGAAATGCCCGCGTTCTGCGTTCCAGAAGTTGCTCCAGATATCTTCATAAATCGCCTGGCGGGTCTGGTCCCAGCGGGCGAACGGCGCCGGCAGCGAGCGCTTGGAGGCCAGGCGGATCGCGCGGTCGAGTGCCACCCAGCACATCAGCCGCGAATGCAGGAAGTGATGTTGCTCGCCACGCATTTCCCAGATGCCGACGTCTTTCTGGTTCCAGGTTTCGCACACTTGGTCCACTACTTCCAGGGTGTGTTTCCAGCCCTCATGGGAGATGGCTTCGCCGTACTTGTTGACCAGGTACACCGCGTCCATCAGTTCGCCGAAAATATCCAGCTGCACCTGGTCAAAGGCCTCGTTGCCAATGCGCACCGGTTGCGCGCCGCCGTGGCCGCTGAGGTGGCTCAGCTCGGTTTCCGGCAATTGCTGGCGGCCGTCGATGCCATACAGGATGTTGATTTTCATCGGCTGCCCGCAACAATCGCTGACGCGCCCGCGCAACCAGCGCATGTAGTCATTGGCTTCCTGGACAAAACCCAGACGCATAAAGGCGTAGACGGTGAACGAGGCGTCGCGGATCCAGGTGTAGCGGTAATCCCAATTGCGTTCGCCGCCGGGGGCTTCCGGCAGGCCGAAGGTGGCCGCTGCGAGGATCGCGCCGTGTTTGCGCGAGGTCAGCAGCTTCAGGGCCAGGGCCGAGCGATTGACCATTTCCCGCCAGCGGCCGCGGTAGTTGGACTGGGCCAGCCAGCCGCGCCAGAATTTCAGGGTGTGCTGCAGGTGCAGGTCGGTACCGTCGCTGGCCACGCGTATGTCTTCCCGGCCGCCAAGGACAAATTCGGCCCCCTGGTCCTGGTCCAGGGTAAAGCAGGCGACGGCGGCGTCATCTGCGATCTGCAACGGCACGCTGCTGGCCAGGCGCAACCCAGGCAGGCCCGGCGCCTCGAAGCACACATCAGCGTTATCGGCGGTGGCCCGAGTGGGTGCCCGGGCATAGTCATGGCGCACCGCGCAGCGCAGGTGCAGGGTGGCCTTGCCGCTCACCACGCGCACCCGGCGGATCAGCAGGGGCAGGTCATCAACGTCATCGCTGATACTCAGCAGGTCGGTGATTTCCACCACGGCGTCATCACTCAGCCAGCGGGTTTGCAGGACATTGGTATCCGGCAGGTAGATCTGTTCCCGGCGCGCCTGGGGCAGGTCCGGGGTCAACTGGAAAATCCCGGCGGCGGGGGAGTCCAGGAGCGAGCAGAAGATCGACGGGCTGTCGAATTCCGGCCAGCAGAAAAAGTCGATGCTGCCCTGGTCGTTGATCAGCGCCGCACTGCGCATGTCACCGATAATGCCGTGGGCGTCGATGGCGCTTTGCGCTTCGTTTTTCAGATCAACCATTGTCTTTGAACTCCGGGTAGAGACTCATGCCGCCGTCGATAAACAAGGTGCTGCCCACCACATAGTCGGAGGCATCACTGGCCAGCCAGACCACGGCGTTGGCCACATCTTCGACGTCGCCGACGCGGCCATAGGGGATCAATTTCAGCAACTGCTGTTCGGCATCGCCCTCGGTGGCAGCGCGGTTGATGGCGGTGCGGATCGCCCCCGGCGCGATGCCGTTGATGCGGATCCGTTGGTGGCTGACTTCCTGGGCGAGGCTGCGCATCAGCATCTCGACGCCGCCCTTGGAGGCCGCGTAATTGACGTGGCCGGCCCAGGGGATCAACTGGTGCACCGAACTCATATGGATGATCTTGCCGGCGGCCCGGGATACGCCGGCTCGCACGCCCTGGCGGTTAAAAATACGCAGGGCGGCGCGGGCGCAGAGGAACTGGCCGGTGAGGTTGACGCCAATCACCGCGTTCCACTCCTCAAGGGTCATGTCGCTGATGGCGGCGTCTTTTTGCAGGCCCGAGTTGGCCACCAGGATGTCGAGGTGGCCGAAGGCGTCGAGGGTCTGCGCGAACAGGCGTTCGACATCGGCTTCCCTGGACACATCGGCGCCGATCGCCAGGGCCCGGCCACCGGCCTGGTTGATCTGTGCGGCCAGGGCCTGGGCGGGTTCTGCCTGGCTGTTGTAGTTCACCACGACTGCCGCGCCGGCCGCAGCCAGCGCCCTGGCGGCCCCCGCGCCAATGCCGGAGCTGGCGCCGGTGACTACGGCGACTTGTTGTTCCAACGAGATGCGCATTGTCCATCCAGCCTTTATTCCAGAAGTCCATTCAGCTGACTGACGGCGCGGGGCACAAGTTCAGTGGCCTGTCTGGAATGCGACGATGGCTGTCTATATCTATCGTTTTCGCCAACGGGCTTTTAGTTAGAATCAGTGGCTTAACGACGTGAGACGCAGCCCATGACAACTGTGCACCGGCCTTGGCTTGAGGCTTATGCCGACAACTACCGCAACGACGAAGTGGTCCATCCCCATTGTCATACCCAGGCGCAATTGATCCACGGCGTCACCGGGGTGATGGTGGTCAGTACGGCCCAGGGCAGTTGGCTGGTGCCCTCCGGGCATGCGTTGTGGGTACCCGCCGGGACGCCCCACGAGATTCGCATGGCCGGCGAAGTGCATATGCGCACCCTGTTCCTGATGCCCGAGGTCGAGCCGAGCCTGGGCCGCACCTGCCAGGTGATCGAGGTCTCGGCACTGCTGCGCGAGCTGATCGTGGCGGCGACGCTGATCGCCGGTGAAGTCAACAGCCCACGCTTGCAGGCCATGGTGGAAGTGATCCGTATGGAGCTGCTGGCCGCGCCGGTGGTGGCCATGCATGTGCCGGTGCCTGGCGAAGCCCGCCTGGCCAGGTTGTGTACCCGGTTTATCCGCAACCCGGCCGATGACAGCAGCCTGGAATCCTGGGCCGACACCCTGAACATGAGTGCGCGCACCCTGAGCCGGATTTTCCAGCGGGAACTGGGCATGAGCTTTGGCGAATGGCGCAAGCGTGCGCGTCTGGCCCTGAGCCTGAAGCTGCTGGCCCAGGGCGCCTCGATCCTGGAGGTGGCGCTGGAACATGGTTATCAGAGCCCGAGTGCATTCAGCGCGATGTTTCGTCGCTCGCTGGGTTATCCGCCGAGTCATTTTCGTCCCCAGGCCTGATGTTGCTTCATGTAACCCAATTGTCCGTTTGGCGACGATACATGGCCCTGGCGCGGGCGAATCCGCCAGGGCGCATGCCTAATCTGCAAAGCTCATTCTTCAGCGAGTTTTGTGATGCCCAGCCTTGTCGTTCATCCCTCCACCAGCAGTCGCCCCCCGGCAGTCCTGACCCTGCTTCTGCTGGGTGCGCTAGCCGGATGCCGTGGCCTGCCCGACGAGCCCGCAGCGCAGTTGACGGCCCGGGCGGCGCCGCAATTGTCCAGCGGGTCAGCGGCCCAACCGCTGCCCGAGCGCTGGTGGCAGCTTTACCGTGACCCGCAATTGGACCGGCTTGTAGAGCAGGCCCTGAACCATAACCAAGACCTTGCCGCCGCCGCCGCCCATGTCGACGCGCTATTGGCGCGCCTGGAGCAGGTAGATGGCGAACGCCAACCCTCGACTCTTCTGACCTACGGCGTCGGCTACGGCCGCAGCCGAGACGACCAGACCCTGGCCCAGGCCCGCGATGAGCAGGCCGAGGCCCAGTGGAGCCACGCCCCTGGATTTTCCCTGAGCTACACCCTCGACCTCTGGGGCGAGGTGCGTTATCGCCTGGCCGCCGCCCGTGCCGATGCGGATGCGGCGCGGGCGCTGGAAGACGAATGGCGGGTGACCGTGGCCGCGCAGACCACCCGGGCCTATGGCCAGGCCTGTGTCTACGCGTTCAGCCGCCAGGTGCAGCGTCATTCGGTGCAGGTGTTGGAGCGCAGTGTCGACGTCACTCGCACACTGCAGAAGGCCGGCGCGGCGACGGCGCTGGACCTGGCGCGCCTCAATGGCCTGCTGGAAGAAACCCGTGCGCCGCTGCCGATGTTGACCGCGCGCTATCAAGCGGCCCTGTATGAGCTGGCGGTGCTCAGTGGCGTGCCGCCCCTGGAGGTGGCCCGGCAAACCTGTGCCCGGCGCCCACAATTGCAGGCGCCGCTGCCGGTGGGCGATGGCTGGGCGCTGGTGCAGCGGCGGGCCGATATCCGCCGTGCCGAGCGCCAACTGCAAGCGGCCACGCTGGCCATCGGTGTCGCTCGCGCCGAGTTGTATCCACGGGTGACCTTCGGGGCCGCGCTGGAGTCCTCCGCGAGCAGCCTGGGCAAGCTGGGGACCAGTGAAGCGCTGGTGTACTCCGTGGGGCCGTTGCTGTCCTGGCGCTTTCCCCAGCGCGGCGTTGCCCAGGCCCAAGTGAGCCAGCGCCGGGCCCAGGCGCGCGAGGCCCAGGCGCGTTTCGACGGCACGGTACTGCGTGCCTTGAAACAAGTCGAACAAGCCCTGGCGCTGTACCAGGGCGAACAACAGCGCCGCCAAGCCCTGCAGGCCGCGCTGGACAACAGCCAGCAGGCCCATGAGCTGGCCACCCGCAGCTATCGGGCCGGAGCCCTTGATGCCCTGCAACTGCTGGACAGCGAGCGCAATCTGGTCAACCTCCAGGCCCGCGTGGCCCAGGCCGACCTGCGCTTGATCAACCGCCAGATCGACCTGTTCCAGGCGCTCGGCGGTGGCTGGCAACGCAATGATCAACCTCAACCCTTACCCCTTGCTGCCCTTGGAGCCAAGCCATGAACCAGGCTGTTGAACCCGCGATCCTGCCATCCACTCCCAGCTTGATGCAGCGCCATCGCCGCGCCCTGCTGACGGGCGCATCACTGGTGACGCTGTTGGGGGCGGGGCTGTTTGCCGCGTATTGGTGGCAGTTGGGGCGATTTCTGGAAGAGACCGACGACGCCTACGTGCGCGCCGATTGGGTCGCCGTCAGCCCGCGGATTGCCGGCTATGTGGCCCAGGTGCTGGTGGAGGACAACCAGCCGGTCAAGGCCGGGGATGTGCTGGTGCGCCTGGATGAGCGTGATTTTGTCGAGCAGCTGCGCAGCACCCAGGCGCGGTTGCAGCAAGCCCGGGCGGCGGCGAATGCCCGCCAGTCCAGCCTGACCACCCTCGACGCACGGCTCGACGAGCAGCAGCAACGTATCGCCCAGGCCCAGGCTGCCCTGCATAGCAGCGAGGCCGAGGCCCATCGTGCGCGCCTGGACTTCCAGCGCTACCGCGATCTGGTGGATCAACAGATCGCCACCCGCGAGCGCCTGGAAACCGCCAGCGCCGGGCGGGCCAAGGCATTGGCAGCCGTGACCGAAGCCCGTGCCCAAGTGGCCCGGCAGCAGGCCCAGTGCCAGGTGCTGCAGGCGCGCCGCCAGCAGGCGAAGGCGCGGATCGCCGAATCCCAGGCCCGGGTGGGCGAGGCCCAGGCCAATCTGGCCCTGGCCCAGAATGCCTTGAATGACACAGCGATCCGCGCGCCGTTCGACGGCGTAGTGGGCCAGCGTAAGGTCCGCCGCCAGCAGTATGTGATGCCGGGTCTGCCTTTGTTGGCGGTGGTGCCGGTGGCACAGGCCTATGTGATCGCCAACTACAAGGAAACCCAGTTGCAGCACATGGCGCCGGGGCAGGCGGTCGATATCGCGGTGGACAGCTTTTCCGGCCAGCACTGGCGCGGCCAGATCGAAAGCATCGCCCCCGGTTCCGGCGCGGTGTTCGCCTTGTTGCCCCCGGACAACGCCACCGGCAATTTCACCAAGATCGTGCAGCGCTTTGCGGTGAAGATCCGCCTGGTGGCCGACGAGACGAATGCACCCGTGATCTTGCCGGGGATGTCCGTGATCGCCACGGTGGACACCCGCCCGGCCAGCCAGCAGGACGGTTCCCATGGAGGCTGATGGGCGCACCTCGAACGTTTCGTTTCGCGCCTGGGTCGCGGTGATCGGTGGTTTGTTCGGCTGCTTCATGGCCGGCATGAATGTGCATGTCACCAGCGCCGCCCTGCCGGAAATCGAAGGTGCGCTGGGAGCCACGTTCGAGGAGGGCTCATGGATTTCCACGGCCTATCTGGTGGCGGAAATCATCATGATCCCGCTCACCGCGTGGCTGGTGCAGGTGTTCTCGTTGCGGCGGGTGATGCTGTGGGGCTCCGGGGTTTTCCTGGTGGCCTCGGTGGCCTGTTCGATGGCGCCGAACCTGCCGGTGATGATCATCATCCGGGTCATTCAGGGGGCGGCGGGGGCGGTGCTGATTCCGTTATCGTTCCAGTTGATCATCACCGAACTGCCTGCCAGCAAGATCCCCCTGGGCATGGCCCTGTTCAGCCTGGCCAACAGTGTGGCCCAGGCCGCAGGGCCGTCCATTGGTGGCTGGCTGACCGATGTGTACTCGTGGCGCTGGATCTTCTACCTGCAACTGTTTCCCGGTATCGCGCTGTTGGCGGCAGTGGCCTGGTCCATTGACCGCCAGCCGATGAACCTTGGGCTGTTGCGCCAGGGCGACTGGCTGGGCATCGCCTGCATGGTCCTGGGCCTGGGGGCGTTGCAGATCGTGCTGGAGGAGGGCGGGCGCAAGGATTGGTTCGGTTCGGCGTTTATCGGCTGGATGAGCGTGGCGGCGGCGATGGGCCTGGTGGGCTTTGTCAGCCGGCAATTGTGGGGCCGCAAAAGCTTTATTAACCTGCGGCTGTTGGCGCACTACAACTTTGGCGTGGCCAGTGTGGCGATGTTTATCTTCGGTGCCAGCACGTACGGCCTGGTATTCCTGGTGCCTAATTACCTGTCACAGATGCAGGGCTACAACGCCAGCGAAATTGGCGTCAGCCTGATTGCCTATGGCCTGGTGCAACTGGTGCTGGCGCCGTTCCTGCCACGACTGATGAAGTGGTTGAGCGCAAAAATTCTCGTGGCCTCCGGTTTTGCGATCATGGCCCTGGGCTGCTGGATGGGCGCGCACTTGTCGGCAGACAGCGCCAGCAACGTGATCATCCCCTCGATCGTGGTGCGCGGCATTGGCCAGCCGCTGATCATGGTGGCGCTGTCGGTGCTGGCGGTGCATGGGCTGGCCAAGGCACAGTCCGGCTCGGCCTCGGCAGTGTTCTCGATGTTGCGCAACCTGGGCGGCGCGGTGGGCACGGCCCTGCTGGCGCAACTGGTGGTGGTGCGCGAGCAGGTGCATTCGGCGCGCATCGGTGAATCGCTGAGCATTTTCGAACCGGCTTTACAGCAATATTTGCCGAACGGCGGCTTGTTGCAGGAGCAATGGCCGGAGCAGCAGCAAGTGCTGGGGTTGCTCGACCAGAGCGTGCGGCACCAGGCATTTTTGATGGCTTACAGCGACGCGTTCTACCTGGCGTGTGTGGCGCTGACCTTGTGTGCGGTGGCGGCGTTGCTGCTTCGTCGCACTTGATGGCTGTCGCGGGTTCGTGTTGTGGCGAGCAATTCAGCGATGGGGTTTCAGCCCCCGCAGCAGCAACTCCAGGCCTTGCAGCGCTTGCTCCAGGCATTCGTCCGGGCGTTCGGCATGGGCAATCCATTGCGCCGTATCCACCAGGCTGCCATTGATCAACCGGGCCAGTGCCAGGCTGGGGGCATGCTCGATAAGCCCGGCCTGCATCAATTCATCCAGCAGCCGACGCAATGATTCGATGCAGTGCTGCTGGGCCCCCACGTCTGCACCCAGCACCGCCGGTGCATCTTGCAGCACGATCCGCTGGATCTCGGGATCCTGGGCCATGTGCAGGTAGGCGCGGCAGCGCTCGCAAAAACCGTCCCAGGGGTTGTTGGCCTGAGTGCTGATTTGTTGCAGACGGTCATCCATTTCGCTGTCGAGTTGCGCGACCACCGCGGCCAGCAGTCCTTTCTTGTCGCCAAAGTGATGGTACAGCGCCCCACGGGTAAGGCCGGCGCGGGCGGTAAAATCATCCATCGAGGTGTTGGCAAAGCCTTGGGTGGCAAAGGCATGGCGGGCGCTGGCCAACAGGCGGGCGCGGGTTTCTTCAATCATCTCGGCGCGGGCTCGGCTCATGGAAAACGCTCGCTAGTTGCGGGTGAGTGGTTGACATACGCCGCGTATGTTACTCATGATTTGTCACATACGCACCGTATATCTTTTCCCCGGATTGCATTGAATGGCAAGCTCCAGGGCTCCCAGCAAGAGGTCACGCACCATGGCAAACCCCTACGCCGAGCTGTTCCAGGCGCCAGGTTCCAGGGCTTTTGTATCGGCCGGCATGCTCGCTCGCATGCCGATATCCATGACCGGTATCGGGCTGATCACCATGTTGTCCCAACTGCGTGGCGGTTATGGGTTGGCGGGCGCGGTGGCGGCAACATTTGCCCTGGCCACGGCCTTTTGCGCCCCGCAGGTTTCGCGACTGGTAGACCGTTATGGCCAGGGCCGCGTCTTGCCGGCGGCAGCCATGATCGGCGGCGGGGCGTTGTTGCTGTTGTTGCTGTGTACCCGTTTGCAGGCGCCGGACTGGACCCTGTTTATCTTTGCCGCCCTGGCCGGTTGCATGCCCAACATGTCGGCCATGGTCCGGGCGCGCTGGACCGAGATCTACCGTGGCCAGCCACGTTTGCAAACAGCCTTTGCCCTGGAATCGGTGCTTGACGAGGTGTGCTTTATCCTCGGCCCGCCGCTGTCGGTGGGATTGTGTGTGCTGCTGTTTCCCGAGGCGGGGCCGCTGGTGGGGGCGATCCTGTTGGCGGTTGGCGTGACCGCCTTTGTTCTGCAAAAACAGACCGAGCCTGCCATTCACGCGCAACTTGAGCACCAGGGCAGTTGGTTGATCACCCAGCCGTCGGTGCTGGTGTTGATAATCCTACTGGTGGCCATGGGCACCATTGTCGGGGTGGTAGACGTGGTCAGCGTGGCGTTCGCCCAGCACCAGGGCCAGCCGGCTGCCGCGAGTATCGTGCTGTCGGTGTATGCCATCGGCTCGTGCCTGGCGGGGCTGGCCTTCGGTGCGCTGAAGCTGAACATGCCCTTGCCCCGGCAGTTCCTGCTCTGTGGCCTGGCCACTGCCCTGACAACCCTGCCACTGCTGTGGGTGGGGGATATCCTCGGGCTGGCATTGGCGGTGTTTGTGTCCGGGCTGTTTTTTGCCCCGACCTTGATTGTGTCCATGGCGCTGGTGGAGCAGGTCGTGCCACCCAGCCGCCTGACCGAAGGCATGACCTGGCTGATCACCGGCTTGAGTATCGGCGTGGCCATCGGTGCCGCGAGTTCCGGCTGGATGATCGACCACTTTGGCGCCGCCAGCGGGTTCTGGGTGGCGCTGATGGCCGGGGCAGTGGTGCTGGTGTCCGCTTTATTGGGCTACCGCCGCCTGGGATGAGTCACCCCAGGGCGGGGTGGCTGTCTGTACGGTGATGGCGCAGGAACTCGTTCAGCGCCTGGCGTGTCAGGTCGTTGAGCGTGACCTTTTTCTGCGTCGCCGCCAGGGCCGCAGCCAGGTGCAGATCATGGCCGACCCGTACATTGAAGGAGCCTTTGCAGGGCTTTTCCGGTGCCTGGCCCAGGGTCTGGCAAGTAGCCAGATAATCCTCCACGGCCTCGCGAAAGGCGGCCTCCAACTGGGCCACGGTCTGCCCTTCGTAACTGACCAGAGGGCGGATAAACAGCAGCTTGCCGAACAGGCAATTGTCCTCGACGCTGGCTTCTATGGAGCCGATGTAACCTTTGTGTTTCAACTGGTTGCTCACTGAATCAAGCCTCCTGATTCCAACTGTTCAATGATCTGGCGCCGAATGTAGTACTTCAGTTCATTGCCAGGGTGGGGCTTGTGCAAGGTGATCATTGCACTCGGGTCGCCTACGTCGAACTTGACGCGGCTCCCAGCCCCTTCGATTTGTCGGTAACCCAGCCAGCCTAACAATGTCACGAGCTCAGGCCAGGTAAATGCCATCTGCAGGTTAAGCAGTTTGGCGAGCAGCTTTTCATTTTTGGACACGGCGTTCCTTGCGTGTAACTAAATGTAGTTGCAAATACAGTGCTCCGTCAATGATAGGGCCGCTTCGCGGACTTCTCCCGGGTTTGATGTAACGCCCGATGACTGCAATCGCCTGCGCTAATTTTTCCCGCCTGGATTCGTTTTATAGGGACGACGTGCCTTTGTGCTTCCTGCCTATTGCTCCGGATCCCAAGAAATGAACGCTGAAGACTCCTTGAAACTTGCTCGCCGGTTTATCGGGTTGCCCCTGGAAAAACGCCAGTTGTTCCTCCAGGCGCTGCAAAAGGAAGGGATCGACTTCTCGCGTTTTCCGATTCCGGCCCAGGTCGAGGCCGAGGATCGCCAGGCGTTGTCCTACGCCCAGCAGCGTATGTGGTTTCTCTGGCAACTGGATCCTGCCAGCGCAGCCTATAACCTGCCGGGAGCGGTGCGTCTAAAGGGCACCTTGAGCCTGCCGGCCATCGAGCAGGCGTTTGCCAGCCTGATCGCGCGGCATGAAACCCTGCGCACAGTGTTCCAGCGCCAGGCCGATGAGCGCCTGGTGCAAGTGCCCTGCCAGCTTGCGTTAGCGATTGAACCACTGGATCTTGGCAACTTGCCGCCGGCTGAGCGCGAACAGGCGGTGATGGCTGCCGCCACCGCGCAATCGCTGCAACCCTTCGACCTGGCCAATGGCCCCTTGCTGCGCGTGCAATTGCTCAAACTCGCCGAGCAAGAGCATGTGTTGCTGCTGACCCTGCATCACATCGTCTCGGACGGCTGGTCGATGAACGTGCTGATCGACGAGTTCATCCGATGCTATGACGCCTTTGAACGCAACCAGTCGCCACAACTGCCAGACCTGCCGATCCAGTACAGCGACTACGCCTTGTGGCAGCGCCGCTGGCTGGAAGCGGGGGAGCAGGCGCGGCAGCTGGATTACTGGCGCGAACAGTTGGGCGATGAACACCCGGTGCTGGAGTTGCCAACGGACTTTGCACGCCCAGCCGTGGCCAGCCATCAGGGCCAGCGCTATGAGTTCGCCTTGCCGGCAGCCTTGGCCGACGGTGCGCGGTTGTTGGCTCGCCAGCAGAACGTATCGTTGTTCACCGTGCTGCTGGCAGCGTTCAAGATCCTGCTGTTTCGCTACACCGGCCAGACTGACCTGCGGGTAGGCGTGCCGATTGCCAACCGGCATCGCGGTGAAACCGAGGGCCTGATCGGGCTGTTCGTCAACACTCAAGTCATGGCTGCCCACGTTGATGGGCAGGCGCGGGTCAGCGACCTGTTGCAGGTGCTCAAGGATGTGGTCAATGGCGCCCAGGCCCACCAGGACCTGCCGTTCGAGCGCCTGGTCGAGGCGCTCAAGCCGGAGCGCAGCCTGAGCCACACGCCACTGTTCCAGGTGCTCTACAACCACCAGCCACAAGTGGCAGACCTAGAAGCGCTGGTGCTGGAATCCGGACTCTCCCTGAGCCTGGTCGAGTGGCAGAGCCGCACCACTCAGTTCGACCTCAGCCTCGACACCTGGGAAAAGGGCGGCACCCTGCGCGCTGCATTGACCTTCGCCACCGACCTGTTCACGCCCGCCACCATCGAGCGTATGGCCCGCCACTGGAGCCACCTGCTCGGCGGCATGATCGACAACGTACAGCAGCGCGTGGCTGAGTTGCCGATGCTCGACGCCAGCGACTATCAGCAGCAAATTCATGGCTGGAACGCCACCGCCTCTGAGTACCCGCAAGCGCGCAGCATCCATCGACTGATCGCCGAGCAGGTGGAGCGCCAGCCCGACGCTCTGGCCCTGACCTTTGGCAGCAAGACTCTGAGTTATCGCCAATTGGACGGCCAGGCCAATCAACTGGCGCACAAGCTGATCGAGCTGGGCGTTGGCCCCGAAGTGCGCGTTGGCGTAGCCATGCAGCGCACCGACGCCTTGATCGTTGCCTTGCTTGGCGTGCTCAAGGCCGGCGGCGCCTATGTGCCGCTGGACCCGGATTACCCGGCTGACCGCGTCGCCTACATGCTGCAAGACAGTCGCGCTCAGGTGCTGCTGACCGAGGCCGAGCTGCTCGCCGACTTGCCCCAGACCCAGGCCCAGGTGTTGCAGATGGATCAACTGGCTGGCTACCCGTTGAGCGCACCGGTCACCCAGGTTGCCCCCGACAACCTGGCCTACGTGATCTACACCTCCGGCTCCACTGGCAAGCCCAAGGGCGTAGCCATTGCCCATGGCAACGTACTGGCACTGATCCACTGGTCGCAGCAGGTCTACAGTCGCGAAGATATCCAGGGTGTGCTGGCTTCCACTTCGGTGTGTTTCGACCTCTCGGTGTGGGAGATTTTCGTCACCCTGGCCAACGGCGGCTCGCTGATTCTTGCCCGCAATGCCCTGGAACTGCCCGAGCTGCCGGCCCGTGACCAGGTGCGTCTGATCAACACCGTACCCTCGGCCATCAATGCCTTGCAGCGTGCCGGGCAGATCCCTGAGAGTGTGCGCATCATCAACCTGGCCGGCGAGCCGCTCAAGCAATCCCTGGTGGACCGCCTCTATCAGCAACCGTCGATCAAACAGGTCTTTGATCTGTACGGCCCGTCCGAAGACACCACCTATTCCACCTGGACCCCTCGCGAAGCCTTGGGCCAGCCGTCCATTGGCCGGCCGTTGAGCAACACCCAGGGTTATATCCTCGATGCCGACCTGCAACCGGTGCCTACCGGGGTGGCTGCCGAGCTGCACCTGGCCGGCGCCGGGCTCACCCGGGGCTATCTGGGCCGGGCCGCGATGACTGCCGAAAAATACGTACCCAACCCGTTCTCCAGTACTGGCGAACGGCTGTACCGCACTGGCGACCTGACCCGCTATCGCGCCGATGGCGTGATCGAGTACGTCGGGCGGATCGACCATCAAGTGAAGATCCGTGGCCTGCGGATTGAGCTGGGGGAGATCGAAGCGCGCCTGCTCAGTCACCCGCAAATCAAGGAAGCACTGGTGATCGCCCAGGATGGACGCTTGCTGGTAGCCTACGTGGTGCCGACAGCAATGCCCCAGGATCACGAGGTATTCACGCAAACGTTGCATGCGTACCTGGCCGAAACTTTGCCTGAATACATGCTGCCAACGGTGACCATGGCCTTGGCACAGTTTCCCTCGACCCCCAATGGCAAGTTGGACCGCAAGGCGCTGCCGCGTGCCGGTGAGGCCAAGGTGCAGGCGTTCAGTGCGCCGCAGGATCCACGGCAACTGCTGCTTGCCGGGATCTGGCAAGACATTCTTGGGCAGTCGCAGATTGGCCTGGATGACAACTTTTTCGAACTGGGCGGCGACTCCATCGTGTCGATCCAGGTGGTCAGCCGTGCCCGCCAGGCCGGTTTGCAACTGGCGCCCAGCGACCTGTTCCGCCACCAGACCCTACGCAGCCTGGCCGCTGCCGCGCGTGAAGTGTCGGCGCTGGCCATCGAGCAAGGCCCGGTCCAGGGGCCGGTGCTGTTGACCCCGGTGCAGCAATGGTTCTTTGCCGAGGATATTCCCACACGCCAGCACTGGAACCAGTCGCTGCTGCTGACTCCGCGTCAGGCGGTAGACGTCACAGCACTGGCTGGCGCGTTGCAGGCGCTGGTGGCGCAACACGATGCCTTGCGTCTGCGCTTTGTCGAGCGCGGGGAGGGCTGGGAACAGACTCATGCCCCGTCGGCAACTGTGGAGTTGTGGCAGCGCCAGGCCGCCAGCGTCGAGGAATTGCGTGAGCACTGTGATCTCGCCCAGGCCAGCCTGGACCTGGAGCACGGCCCGTTGATGCGGGCCTTGCTCGTGGACATGGCCGACGGCAGCCAGCGCCTGTTGTTGGTGCTGCATCACCTCGTGGTGGATGGGGTGTCCTGGCGTGTGTTGCTGGAAGACTTGCAGCGCGGCTACGGCCAAGGCGTGGCCGGCCAACCGCTGACCACGGCGCACAAGACCAGCGCCTACCAGCAGTGGGCAGTACGCTTGGACGACTACAGCCGCAGCCCGGCGCTGCTGGCTGAGTTGGCGTACTGGCGCGAACAATTGCAGGGCGTGGCAAACGACTTGCCCCGGGATAACCCGCAGGGCCGGCAAACCCAGGCAGTGGCTGAACATATCCGCTGGCGCCTGGACCGCGAGCAAACCCGTCAACTGCTGCAACAGGCGCCAGCGGCGTACCGTACTCAGGTCAACGACCTGTTGCTGGCGGCCCTGGCGCGCACGATTTGTCAATGGACCGGACACCCTTCGGTGCTGATCCAGCTGGAAGGCCACGGTCGTGAAGAGCTTTTCGATGACATCGACCTGACTCGCACCGTGGGCTGGTTCACCAGCCTCTACCCGTTGCGCCTGACGCCAAGCGTCGAGCTGGGTGCCACCCTCAAGGCGATCAAGGAACAGTTGCGCCAGGTACCCAACAAGGGCATTGGCTATGGTGTGTTGCGCTACGGCGCGGCGGCCAATGAACTGGCGGTCCTGGCCCAGCCAAGGATTACCTTCAATTACCTGGGGCAGTTCGACCAGCAATTTGGTGAGGATGCGTTGTTCGTACCGGCCAGCGAAGGCGGCGGCCAGGCCCAGAGCCTGGACGCGCCCTTGGCCAACTGGCTGAGTGTGGAAGGGCGGGTCTACGCCGGTGAACTGGAACTGGACTGGAGCTTCAGTGGCGAAGTCTTTCGTCGGGACACCATCCAGGCCCTGGTGGACAGCTGCGCGCGCACCTTGCACGAACTGATTGAACACTGCCTCGATCCACAACAGGGCGGCGCGACGCCTTCGGACTTCCCGCTGGTCAGCCTCGACCAGGCACAACTGGAAGGCCTGGGCCTGCCATTGGCGCAGATCGAGGACCTCTATCCGCTGTCGCCGATGCAGCAGGGCATGCTGTTCCACAGCGCCTACGATGCCGAGCCCGGCGCCTACATCAATCAACTGCGCCTGACCATTGAAGGCCTGGACGTGGCGCGGTTTGCCCAGTGCTGGGAGGCGGTGCTGGAGCGCCATGAAGTGCTGCGCGCACGATGTGTCTGGGAAGGCCAGGCGCAGGCGATGCAAGCGATCCAGCGCTCGGTGCAATTGCCGCTGACAGTGCTGGAGAGCGCTCCTGACGACCTCGATCGTTTGGCCCTTGAACAGCGCGAACAAGGCTTCGACGTGCATCAGGCGCCGTTGTTGCGCCTGGTGCTAGTACCGCTGGCGGCCCGGCGTTATGAGCTGATCTACACCAGCCACCACATCCTGATGGATGGCTGGAGCAATGCCCAACTGCTGGGGGAGGTCTTGCAGCGGTACGCCGGACAAGTGCCGCCACCGGCCACCGGGCGTTATGCCGACTATGTGGGCTGGCTGCTGGCGCAGGACGCCGACGCCAGCGAGCAATTCTGGCGCGTGCAACTGCAAGCGCTGCCCGCGCCGACCTTGCTTGGCAACGCCTTGCCGGCGCCGCGCGAGGGCAGTGGCCATGCCAGTCACCACGTACTGCTGGACGCAACCACCACCGCGCGCCTGGGTGAGTTTGCCCGGCACAACAAGGTCACCTTCAATACCCTGTTGCAAGCGGCATGGGCGGTTTTGCTGCAACGTTATTGCGGCCAGTCGAGCGTGGCTTTTGGCGCCACAGTGGCCGGGCGTCCGGCTCATTTAGCCGGGATCGAGCAGCAGGTCGGGTTGTTTATCAATACCTTGCCGATCATTTGCAGCCCGGATGCTACCCATAGCGTCGCCAACTGGCTGCAGCACGTGCAGGCGCACAGTGTGCTCCTGCGTGAGCATGAGCACACACCGTTGTACGACATTCAACGCTGGGCCGGGCAGCCTGGTAGTGCGCTGTTCGACACCTTACTGGTGTTTGAAAACTATCCGGTGTCCCAGGCGCTGCAAGCCGGTGCGCCGGCCGGCTTGAGCTTCAGCGGGCTGCACAACCATGAACAGACCAGCTATCCGCTGACCCTGGGCATCGAGTTGGGTGAAACCCTGAGCCTGGACTTCAGCTACGCCCGGGCCGATTTCAGCCCGCAGCAGATACGTGTTATCGGCACAAGCCTGCTGCAACTGCTTGCGCAGTTTGTTGAGGATAACCAGCAAGCACTGGGCAACCTGAGCCTGCGCGAGCCAACCCTGGAGCAAACCGCAGTACAGCCGGCACTCGACCCGCTGCTGGCGCACCAGCGTATCGAACGCCGCGCGGCAGCGACCCCGGATGCCCTGGCCTTGATCAGCGGTGACGAGCGCTGGACCTATGCCGAGCTCAACCAGCGCGCCAACTGCCTGGCCCATCGCTTGCGTGAGCAGGGCGTAATGCCCGGCCAGCGCGTCGGGCTGGCGGTGCGTCGCGGTGGGGCGATGATTGCCAGCCTGTTGGCGATCCTCAAGGCAGGCGCCGCCTACGTGCCACTGGACCCCGATTACCCAGCCCAGCGCCTGGCCTACATGATTGATGACAGCGCAATGGACCTGCTGCTGCGCCAACCCGGCGTACTCGACGACGTCCTGGCCGATGCACGCGTGCCGTGCCTGCTGCTCGACGGTTCGGAGCGCGACTACCCACGCACCAACCTGGCCAACCTGGCGCAGGCCGAGCATCTGGCCTATGTGATCTACACCTCCGGTTCCACCGGGCAGCCCAAGGGCGTGTCCATCGCCCATGGCGCGCTGCGCGAATTCTGCACGATAGCCGCCGAGTACTCACAACTCACGCCCCAGGAACGGGTACTGCAATTTGCAACATTCAGCTTCGACGGTTTTGTCGAACAGTGCTTCCCGCCGCTGTGCGAAGGCGCCTGCCTGGTGCTGCGCGGCGATGAAGCCTGGGACACGGCGACCTTGTACGAGCAGATCATCGAACACGGCGTGACCTTGGCCGACTTGCCGGCAGCCTATTGGTTCCTGCTGGCCCAGGACTGGGCGGCGGACCCGCAGCGCAGTCGCGGGCGACTGCGCCAGGTGCACGTGGGGGGGGAGGCGATGTCGGTGGAGGGGCTCAAGCTCTGGCACGCCGCAGGCCTTGGCGGTGTGCGCTTGCTCAATACCTACGGCCCGACCGAAGCCACGGTAGTGTCCAGCACCCACTTGTGCCAGCTCGAGGATATCGATGAAGCCAATGGCGTACCGATTGGTCGTGCCTTACCGGGACGAGCGCTGTATGTGCTCGACCGCGACGCCAACCCGGTGCCCGATGACGTGGTGGGTGAGTTGTGTCTCGCCGCCTGTGAAGGTTTGGCCCAGGGTTATCACCAGCGTCCGGCACTGACCGCCGAGCGTTTTATTCCCGATCCTTTAGCCGCCGTGGCCGGCAGCCGCGTGTATCGCACTGGCGATCTTGCGCGCCGCGACGCGGCGGGCGTGGTGCATTACTGCGGGCGGATCGACCATCAGGTGAAGATCCGTGGTTTTCGCATCGAGCTGGGCGAAATCGAATCGCGCCTGTTGCAACAATCCGGTGTGCGTGACGCGGTGGTCCTGGCCCATCAAGGCGCAAGCACCCAGCAACTGGTGGCCTATATCGTACCGGCGAAGGCCGAGCGCTCGTTGTGCGAGCGCCTCAAGGCCAGTCTCAAGGCGAGCATGCCGGACTACATGGTGCCGACCCATTGGATGGTGCTCGACCACTTGCCGCTGACCTCCAACGGCAAACTCGACCGCAAGGCCCTGCCGGCACCGGACGCCAGCCTGTTGCAACAGGACTACGTGGCACCGGTCACGGCGCTGCAACAGCAACTGGCCGATATCTGGCAAACAGTGTTGAACCTGCCGCGCGTGGGTTTGAACGACAACTTCTTCGAGCTGGGAGGCGATTCGATCCTGTCGATGCAGGTGGTCAGCCGCGCCCGTCAGGCGGGGCTGCACTTCACTGCCAAAGCGTTGTTCGAGCAGCAAACGATTCAAGGTTTGGCCAGCGTAACGCGCAGCGGTGAAGGCGTGCCGACCATCGACCAAGGGCCGGTGGCCGGCGTCATGCCGTTGCTGGCGGTGCAGCAGGCGTTCTTCGAGGAGGATGTTCCCCAGCGCCATCACTGGAACCAATCCGTGCTGCTTGCGCCCCAGCACCCCCTGGACGGCGCACGACTCGCCCAGGCCTTGCAGGCGCTGGTCGGCCATCACGATGCCTTGCGCCTGAATTTCTACCGCGACGGCGAGCAGTGGGTCGCCAGCCATGGCGAGGCGTCGAACCCTGAGCTGCTGTGGCAGCATCGGGTCAACGATGAAACCCAGCTCCAGGCGGTGGCCGATCAGGCCCAGGCCAGCCTGGACCTGCAACAAGGCCCGCTGCTGCGCGCGGTGTTGTTTGAGCGTGCCGATGGCAGCCAGCGCTTACTGGTGGCGATTCACCACCTGGTAGTCGACGGCGTGTCATGGCGCATCCTCTTGCAAGATCTGCAGGACGCTTACCGTCAGCCCGCCCTGGGCTTACCGGCCAAGACCACCGCGTTCAAAACCTGGGCCGAGCAACTGCAAGGTCTTGCCCGCAGTCCCGCGCTGCAAGCCGAGATTTCGTTTTGGCAATCACTGGGCGCAACCGACAACCATCTGCCGGGCGCCAAGCCGGATGCCAGCTTGCGCAGTCGCGACGGCGTCACGCTTGATACACGCCTGAATGCCGAGCTGACCCGGCGCCTGTTGCAGGATGCGCCAGCGGCCTACCGCACCCAGGTCAACGATCTGCTGCTGACCGCGCTGGCGCGAGTCATCACGCGCTGGACGGGACGCAGCGAGGTGCTGATCCAGCTCGAAGGCCATGGCCGTGAAGAGCTGTTCGACAATCAGGACCTGACCCGCACCGTGGGTTGGTTCACCAGCCTGTTCCCGGTGCGTCTGGCGCCTGCCGAGGCGCTGGGAGATTCAATCAAGCAGGTCAAGGAACAACTGCGCGCCATTCCCAACCGGGGCGCAGGCTTTGGCGCCTTGCGTTACCTGGGTGACGCTGCCGTGCAGCAAACCCTGGCGGCACTGCCGGCGCCGCGTATCACCTTCAACTATCTGGGCCAATTCGACAGCACCGTTGAAGGCGAGCAAACGGCGTTGTTTGTGCCCAGTGGCGAGCATGCCGGGGTTGAGCAGCATCCGGACGCACCACTGGGTAACTGGTTGACCCTCAACGGCCAGGTATTTGAAGGCCAATTGTGCCTGGGCTGGACGTTCAGCCAGCAGATGTTCGACGCAGCGACCATCCAGCTACTGGCCGACGCCCTGGCTGTAGAGCTCAAGGCTGTGATTGAGCACTGCACCACAACCGGTCATCACGGCGTGACACCGTCGGACTTCCCGCTGGCGGCGTTGACACAGGCCCACGTGGATGTGCTTGCCGGCGCGCCTGAAGCCATCGAAGACATCTACCCGCTCTCGGCCATGCAGCAAGGCATGTTGTTCCACAGCTTGCTGGAGCAAAGCGGCGGCGATTACGTCAATCAGATGCAAGTATCGGTGGACGGCCTGGACCCAGAACGCTTTCGCGCAGCGTGGCAGGCGGTGGTCGATGGGCACGCCATTCTGCGCACGGCCTTTGCCTGGCAGGGCGGTTTGCCGCAGCCGATGCAGGTGGTGCACAAGCAGCTTGATGTGCCCTTTACCGTGCTCGACTGGCGCGCGCGCGACGATCAATCAGTTGCGCTGCAAGCGCTGGCTGCTGCCGAACTGGCCCAGGGTTTTGACTTGAACCGGCCTGGGCTATTACGCCTGGTACTGGTGCGCCTGGATGACCGTCGTTGCGAACTGCTTTACACCAACCATCACATCCTGATGGACGGCTGGAGCAATTCCCAACTCCTGGGTGAGGTGCTGCAGCGTTATGACGGCCAGGCGCCGGGGCCGTCCGTTGGGCGCTATCGCGATTACATCGCCTGGCTGCAACGCCAGGATCAACAGGCCAGTGAACAATTCTGGAGCGCCAATCTGACGGCACTGGAGGAGCCGACCCTGCTGGCACAGACGGTCAGTGGCCAGGGGCAGGCCGCCGCCGGTCACGGCGACCATCACTTGATGTTGGATGGGGAGCAAACCCGCCGCCTGAGCGAGTTTGCCCGCCAGCAAAAAGTCACCTCCAACACCTTGGTGCAGGCCGCGTGGCTGTTGCTGTTGCAGCGCTACACTGGGCAGGACTGCGTGGCGTTTGGTGCCACGGTCGCCGGTCGCCCGGCTGACTTGCCGGGTATCGAGCAGCAGGTTGGGCTGTTCATCAATACCTTGCCGGTGGTTGCCAGCCCGCGCGCCGAGCAAACCGTCAGCCAATGGTTACAGGTCGTGCAGGGGCAAAACCTGGCCCTGCGCGAGCATGAGCACACGCCGTTGTTCGATATCCAGCGTTGGGCCGGGCAGAGCGGTGACGCACTGTTCGACAGCCTGCTGGTATTTGAGAACTACCCGGTGGCCGAAACCCTCAAGCGCGGCGCGCCGCAAGGCTTGGTGTTCGGCGAAGTGCAGAGTCATGAACAGACCCATTATCCGTTGAGCCTGTCGGTCAGTCTGGGGCAGACCCTGAGTGTGCATTACCGCTATAGCCATGGGCACTTTAGCGCCGACACCATCAGCGAGCTCAGCGGGCATTTCAGCCACCTGCTGCTGGGTATGCTCGATCAGCCCGAGCTGGCGCTGGGTGATTTGTCGATGCAAGGCGCTGCGCGGCAACAACAGATGGTCGCGCAATGGAACCCGGCGGCGGTCGATTACCCGCGCGGGCAATGCATTCACCAACTGTTCGAGGCCCAGGCTGAGCGCGCTCCCGATGCCGTCGCCCTGGTGTTCGGCCAGCAGTCGCTGACCTATCGCGAGCTCAACGAACAGGCCAACCAACTGGCGCATCGGTTGCTGGCCGAAGGTGTCGGGCCGGATCGTCTGGTGGGGATCGCGGTGGAGCGCGGCTTGCCGATGATCATCAGCCTGTTGGCGATCCTCAAGGCCGGTGGCGCCTATGTGCCGCTGGACCCGGCATACCCGGCTGATCGCCTGGCGTACATGATGCAAGACAGCGGCCTGATGTTGCTGATTACCCAGGCGCCACTGCTGGGGGCGCTGCCAATTCCAGGCGGTGTCCAGGCGCTGGTGCTGGAGGGTGAGGCGGGCTGGTTCGCGGGCTATCCGAGCCACAACCCGCAGCCATCGGCCGGGCCGGGCAACCTTGCCTATGCAATCTACACCTCCGGTTCAACCGGCAAGCCCAAAGGGGTAATGGTGCCCCATGGCGCCCTGGGCAACTTCATTGCGAGCATGGCCCGCCAGCCGGGGCTTGCGGTGGGAGAGCGGATCCTGTCTCTGACCACCTTCTCGTTCGATATCTTCGGCCTGGAGATCTACCTGCCGCTGACCGTTGGCGCCTGTGCGGTGTTGGTGGACAAAGACACCACCCTCGACCCGGACGCGATCCTCGCCACCGTGGCTACCCAGCGTGTCAACACCCTGCAAGCCACGCCCTCGACCTGGCGCATGTTGCTCGACAGCCTGCAGGTGGCGGCGTTGCAGGGCTGCACCTTGCTCTGCGGTGGCGAAGCCCTGGCCGATGAACTGGCGGCACGCATGCTCGCCCTCGGTGGAGCGGTATGGAACCTCTATGGGCCAACCGAAACCACCATTTGGTCAGCCGCCCATCGTCTCGACGGCCAGCCATGGCTGGGGCGGCCGATCGACAACACCGGCCTGTACATCGTCAGCCAGGACGGTGCCTTGGCCCCGGTCGGCGTGCCCGGTGAGCTGTTGATCGGCGGTGATGGCCTGGCGCGCGGCTACTTCCAGCGCCCAGGCCTGACTGCCGAACGTTTCCTGCCCGACCCGTTCGGTGCGCCCGGCCAGCGCTTGTACCGCACCGGCGACCTGGCGCGCTATCGCGCCGAAGGGGTGATCGAATACCTCGGGCGCTTGGACCACCAGGTGAAAATTCGCGGCTTCCGGATCGAACTGGGGGAAATCGAAGCGCGCATACAGGCCCAGGATGCTGTGCGCGAAGCGGCCGTGGTGGCCCTCGATGGACCCAGCGGCCCGCAACTGGTGGGTTACGTAGTGCTCGCCGAATCGACGGACAGCACCGAGCAACATACGGCGTTGCGCGAGTCGATCAAGGCCGGGCTCAAGCAGCATCTGGCCGACTACATGATCCCTGCGCACCTGGTATTCGTCGCGCAGATGCCCTTGACCCCCAACGGCAAACTGGACCGCAAGGCCTTGCCGGCACCGGATGTCAGCCAGACGCAAAAAGCCTATGTGGCGCCGGTTTCGGAACTTGAGCAGCAACTGGCCGGGATCTGGCAAGAGGTGCTCAAGGTCGAGCGCGTGGGGCTTGGCGACAACTTCTTCGACCTGGGCGGGCACTCCCTGCAAGTGGTGGTGATGCTGTCCCGTGTGCGGGCAGTGCTTGGGGTAGACGTGGCCGTGAAGGACTTTTACGCGCAGGACAGCCTCGGGGCCTTGGCCCAATCGCTGGTCGATGCGACCCGGGACGATGGCCTGGATGATGACTTTGACCTGATCTTCGATGCCCTTGATGAGCTGGAGCAGGAAAACCTGGAGGAAACCAATGCTTAAGCAAGGCGGGGCCAAAACCGCAGAACTGGTGGCGCGTATCAAGGACTTGAGCGCACCCAAGCGTGCGCAACTGTTCCGCAAGCTGGAGCAGCAGGGCGTCAACGTCGCGCGTTTCCCGATTGTGCCGGCTAGCGAAACCGGGCCCCAGCAACTGTCGTATGCCCAGCAGCGGCAATGGTTTCTCTGGCAGTTCGACCCAACGGGCAGTGCCTACAACATCTGTACGGCGCTGCATTTGAAGGGGGAGCTGGATGTCGAGGCGCTGCAACGCAGCCTGTCGCAGGTGCTGGCGCGCCATGAAGGGCTGCGCGCCGGATTTGTGCAGCAAGGCGAGCAGGTGCGATGCATCATGCGGCCCATCGAAGCCGTGGAGCTGGCGGTGCAGGCTGCCCCGGCAGGCGATCCCGAGTCCGTAATCAAGGCGTTTGTCCAGGTGCAGAGCAGCCAGCCGTTCGATCTGGAACACGATCTGCTGCTGCGCGCCGCAGTGTTGCGTCTGGCGGACGATGAGCACGTGTTGGTACTGACGTTGCACCACATCATCACCGATGGCTGGTCGATGCAGATCATGATCGATGAGCTGCTGGCGCTGTACATTGCCCAGGTCACGGGCACGCCTTGCGCGTTGCCGGCACCGATCATTCAATACGCTGACTATGCCGCCTGGCAACGGCAATGGCTGGAGGCCGGGGAAGGGCGCCGGCAACTGGATTACTGGCGCGGTAAATTGGGCAGCGAGCACGTCTTGCTTGAACTACCGGTGGATCGCCCACGCCTGGGGCCGCCGGACCAGCGTGGGGCGACGCTGCCGCTGGCGTTGGATCGTGCCTTGAGCGACGGCCTCAAGGGCCTGGCGCAGCAGCAAGGGGTGAGCCCGTTCATGTTGTTGCTGGCGTCGTTCCAGGTGCTGTTGCACCGCTACAGCGGCCAGTCTGACATTCGCGTCGGCGTACCCACCGCCAACCGCAACCGGGCCGAGACCGAGCGGGTCATCGGCTTTTTCGTCAATACCCAGGTGATGCAGGCCACGCTTGACAGCCAGCAGCCGTTTGCGGACTTTGTGCAGGCGGTCAAGGCGGCGGCCCACGAGGCCCAGACCTGGCAAGACCTGCCGTTCGAGCAGTTGGTGGAGGCGCTGCAGCCCGAGCGCAACAGCCTGCACACGCCGCTGTTCCAGGTGATGTTCAACCATCAGATGGAAACTGGCCGGTTTGCCGATGGCCAACCCCTGGGCGGATTGCTGTGCACGCCAGTCGACTCGGAGAACCTCAGTGCGCCGTTTGACCTGACCCTCAATACCTTCGACGGCCCTGATGGCCTGTCGGCGGTCCTCACCTATGCCACCGATATCTTTGACGCCTCGACCGTCGAACGCATGGCGCGGCATTGGCAGAGATTGTTGCAGGGCATAGTCGATGATCCACGGCAGCGCATCGGTCAACTGCCGATGCTCAACGCCACTGAACAGCGCCTGGCGCTGCAAGCCTGGAACGCCAGCACTGCCGACTACCCTCGCGACAGCGCCATCCACCACCTGATCGAAGCCCAGGCTGCCCGCACCCCGGATGCCGTGGCGTTGGTCTTCGACACCCAGTCATTGACCTTTGCCCGACTCAACCAGCAGGCCAACCGCCTGGCCCATCGCCTGATCGAGGCCGGTGTCGGCCCGGATGTACTGGTGGGGATTGCGGTGCAACGCAGCGTTGACCTGGTGGTCGGGCTGCTGGCGATTCTCAAGGCCGGTGGCGCCTATGTGCCGCTGGACCCGGCGTACCCCGAGGAACGCCTGGCCTACATGATGCAAGACAGCGGCCTGGCCCTGCTGCTGACCCAGGCACCGTTGCTGGCGCGCTTGCCGATCCCGGCCGGGGTCAGTGCCCTGGCCCTGGACCAACCGGATGCGTGGCTCGATGGCTACAGCTGCGAAAACCCG
>NZ_JAARMC010000027.1:0-74936 GCF_012985595.1 Pseudomonas sp. WS 5411 | reverse complement strand
CCACGGCACTGGTGCGATACAGGCGTGTCCAGGCAAATGGCAGCACGCCATCCAGTTCGCCATCGGTCAGGGTCAGCAGTTCTTCGCCGGTGACCATGGACACCGGGCAACCGTGGGTCGCGGTTTTATCAGCGCTGGCGGTTGCCTCACCGTTGGGTTTTTTCGCGGAGGAGGGCGCGTCGTCGACCGCCTCATGCTTGACCAAGGCCGTCTTGGGCGCGGATTTTTCCCGCACCAGGGGCACCGGATTGGTTACTTCCATTGCGCCGGCTTTCAGCGGCACGCTGGGCACCGTCTTGATCGGCGTTGCAGGGCTACCCAGCAATAACGGCCTGAGCGCCTCGGCATGGGGCTCCATGCCGGTCTTCGCAAATGGCCTGGCCATCTGCTCGAGCCATTGGCGGACCCGACCCGACTTGATCTTGCCCAGCACTTGCGCGCCCAGGCGCACCGTCACGCCCATGCCGGCGGTGACCCACACCAGCAACAGGTTGATCAGCACTTCGGCGGTGATTTGCCCCAGCAGTTCGTTCAAGTACGGCGGCGGCAGCATGCGCATCCAGCTGACCAGCGCCGACAGGTAGATAAACAACAGCGGCTCATCGCTGAGCATCAGCAGGCCATTGGCGATGGCTTCCTGGCTCAACGCCAGCAGGGCATCGAGTTCGGTCTGGGAGAGGTAGTGCAGGAGTTTTTCGCTGTTGGGCTTGAGGTCCGCCAGCCATTGATACAGCTGTTGGATGTTGTCCCACAGCTCATGCAGTGCGTTGCCAAATCCCTGCGCATAGCCTTGGTCCAGCAGGCGGTAGCGCTGCACAAAGTTGGCTTCGGAGTAGCCCTGCCACAAAGGTTCGAATGTACTGCTCCAATCTTTGCGCAACTGGCTTTCCAGCGGCGCAATGATGGCCTGGTAAGACGCGTACAACGCCTGGACGTGGGCTTTGGAAACATTGGGGTAGAAGGTGATCCGATACGGCTGGTCGCGGGTGCAGTCGGTGACTTCGAGAATGCCGCTGGGGCCGATGGTTTTGTAAAGGGGGTCGCCCAGCGGGCCACCGTTCTTGGGGATGGCTTGCAGCATCACCGGGGTGTTGCCGATGGGCACAAAACGTGTGCTCTCGAACATATGCACCAGGGTCAACGAGCCACTGGCTTTGCACATCGCGACGGTGCTGCTGGGGGCTTTGGACGCAATGGGCGCCACCAGCGCCACCTCATCGCCCACCTTGAAGACCTGCTCGACCTCCAGCGCCGAAAAGCTCCAGAAACTCTCGGCCCAGGCGTCATAGGTGTTCAGGCATTGCCGGAAGTCGGCGAGAACCGCTTCGACGTCCCGCGTTTTGAAGTCCATGGCCGCCAGGACCATAAAACCAATGGCGGCATTCAAGAGGTTGCCCCCAGGACCGGGGCATCAATTGGAAAGTACATCGGCGGTCCCTTGCGCTGTGTGATCAGGCGAGGGACTTTGCAGCGGTTTTTAACGCTTGGAAGTAGAGATTATCCGGCAGTCGGGTGGGATATTTCGGGGGGGCCTGACGAAGAGTCTCCTGTCGGTTTGCGGATGAACAATGTGGCCATTGTCAGGTAGGGTGTGAGAGACCCTCTCCAATAAAAAACAAGGATCTGTTCATGACTCTCAACGTCCCCCGTACGCTGTTGTCCGCTGCCCTGGGGTTGTCCCTGGGGATCGCCATGCCGGCTTTCAGCGCCCAGCCTCACCCGCAGATCCAGGCCGATGCCGAGCAGTACAAGGCCCCGGCCTTGAAGCTGTTGGAGCGTCTGGTGAATATCGACTCGGGTTCCGGCTACGAGCCGGGCCTGACCCAGGTGCGCGAGATCGCCGTCGATGAATTGAAACAACTGGGTTTCAGCATCGAACAGGTGCCGGATGCGGCAGCCAATAACAGCCATGTAATCGCCACGCTCAAAGGCACGGGCAAGGCGAAAATCCTGCTGATGGCGCATATGGACACGGTGTTCAAGGAAGGCTCGGCGGCCGAGCGGCCGTTTCATATCAAGGACGGTCGTGCCTATGGCCCCGGGGTGATGGACGACAAGGGCGGGATCGTCGCCGGGATCTATGCCTTGAAAGTGCTGAAAAACCAGAACTTCACGGACTACGCGCAAATCACCTTTCTGCTCGATGCCAGCGAAGAAACCGGCTCCGAGGCCGCCTCCGAACTGATCCGCAAAACCGCCAAGGCCCACGATGTCACCTTGAACCTGGAGCCCGGTCGTCCGGCCGATGGCCTGGTGGTCTGGCGCAAGGGCAGTGCCACAGCGGTGGTTGAGGTCAAGGGCAAGGCCGCTCACGCCGGGGTTGCCCCGGAGCTGGGGCGTAACGCGGCGATGGAGGCGGCCCACCAGATCCTGCAACTGGGCAAGCTTGGGGATGACGAGAAAAAAACCACCATCAACTTCACCGTGCTCAAGGCTGGCGATCGCACCAACGTGATCCCCGACCAGGCCACGGCCAAGGCGGATGTGCGGGCGGCGCTGCCGGAAGAGTTTGATCGGATCGAGAAGGATCTGGCGCGGGTTTCCGCCAATAAGCTGATTCCTGAAACACAGGTCACCACCAGCCTGCAACGGGGTTTGCCGCCGATGCCGCAGACGCCTGAGTCTGACAAGTTGGTGGCTATCGCCCAAGGCATCTACGCCGAACTTGGGCGCAAGCTGACCATTGAAGGCAGTGGCGGGGCGGCGGATGCCAGCCTGTCGGCGGGCGTCGGCACCCCGACGCTGGACGGCTTCGGGATTGTCGGCGGCAATATCCATACAGCGCAGGAGTACGCCGAGGTGGAGAGTGTGGCGCCGAGGATTTATCTGTTGAGTCGGATGATTATGGAGCTGGCCAAGCGTTGATCTGAAAGCACCGTCAATCGCTCGGTAGACACCGGGTTGATGTGGGAGCGGGCTTGCCCGCGATAGCGGTGTGTCAGGCGGCATCTTGGTTGACTGATTCGCCGCCATCGCGTGCAAGCCCGCTCCCACACAAGCCGACACATTAGGAGATTGCCGCCCGCACCTTGTCCCGGCCCAGCACCAAACTGCACAACGCTGGCAAGAACAGCAGCGTCAACAATGTCCCCACCAACACCCCGCCGATCAGCACATACGCCAGGGACGACCAGAACACCGACAAGGTCAGCGGAATAAACGCCAACGCCGCCGCCAGCGCAGTCAGTATCACCGGCCGTGCGCGGCGTACGGTGGCTTCGACAATCGCCTCGGTGGTGGCCAGGCCCTGTTCCTGGTTCTGGCGGATCTGGTCGGTGAAGATCAGGGTGTTGCGCATCAGGATCCCGCCAATCCCGATCAACCCCAGGATCGCGTTGAAGCCAAACGGTTGGTTGAACAGCAGCAAGGTCGGCACTGCACCGATCAAGCCCAGGGGGGCGGTGGCGAAGACCATGAACATCACGCCGAACGAGCGCACCTGGAACATGATCACCGTGAGGGTCAGCAGGATCATGATCGGGAACAGTGCCGCCAGGGCCACGTTGGCCTTGGCGCTTTCTTCCACCGGGCCGCCGATGTCCAGGCGGTAGCCGGCCGGCAATCGTGCAATCAGCGCTTGCAGGTCTTTGTAGACAGCCATCTCCACGTCGGGCGGTTGCACGCCGTCGATGATGTCGGCGCGCACTTCAACCGTGGTCGTACGGTCGCGGCGCTTGAGGATAGGTTCTTCCATCACGGCCTGGAAATGCCCGACCTGGGCCAGGGGCAGCGACACGCCGGCGCTGTTGGTCAGGGTCATATTGTCGAGGTTGCCGAGGTCTTCACGCTGGCTGCCCTGGGCACGGACCACCACCGACACCGTGCGGTTGCCTTCGCGTACTTCGGTGATCGGGTTCCCGCTGAGCAGGGCGTTGAGTTGGGATTTTACCTCGTCGGGGGTGAAGCCCAGCAGGCGCAGGCGATCCTGGTCCAGCACCAGGCGATAAGCGCTGGTGCGTTCGCCCCAATCGAGGAACGCGTCCTTGGTCAGAGGGTTGGCGGCAACCACCTGGCGCACCTCTTCGGACAGGCTGCGCAACAGGCTCAAGTCGGGGCCGGACACGCGAAACACCACGGGGAAGGGCACCGGCGGGCCGAACAGCAATTGCGTGACCCGTACCCGCGCGGCGGGGAATTCGCCGTCGGCGATGCGCTCGCGCATGCGCCGTTTCAAGGCATCGCGGGCATGGGCGTCGGCGGTTTGCACGATCAGTTTGGCGAACGCCGGGTCAGGCAACTCAGGGTTAAGCGACAGGAAAAACCGTGGCGCACCGCCGCCTACATAGGTGTCGACCATGCGCGTCTGCGGCTCTTGCAGCAGCGCCTTTTCCAACTGCGCCGCCACCGCCTCGGTGCTTTTGAAGGCACTGCCCGGCGGCATATACACCTCCAGGATCAATTCGGAACGGTCGGAGTTGGGGAAGAACTGCTTCTTCACCACACCCATACCCAACCCGCACAGCACAAACGCAGACACCACCAGCCCGGTCACCTGCCAGCGCCGGCGCACGCAGGTTTGCACCAGGTGGCGCAGTTTCTGGTACCAGAGGCCGGCATAGATCGCGTCGTGGCCGCCGGGCACCGGCTTGATATTGGGCAGCAGCTTGACCCCCAGGTACGGGGTAAACACCACCGCCACCAACCACGAAGCGATTAGGGCAAAGCCAACGATCCAGAAGATATTGCCGGCATATTCGCCCGCGCCCGAACGGGCAAAACCCACCGGCAGAAAGCCGATGATCGTCACCAGGGTGCCGGTCAGCATTGGCGCGGCAGTGGCGCTCCAGGCGAAGGTCGCGGCGTGGATGCGGTCGAAGCCTTCTTCGAGTTTCACCACCATCATCTCAATGGCGATGATTGCGTCGTCCACCAGCAGGCCCAGGGAAATGATCAGCGCGCCGAGGGTGATGCGGTCAAATTCGCGGCCGGTCAGCAGCATGATCACAAACACTATGGACAAGGTCAGCGGCACCGCCGCCGCTACTACCAAACCGACGCGAAAACCCAGGGCCAACAGGCTGATGACCATCACCACGGCCAGGGCGACGAAGAATTTGAGCATGAACTCATCCACCGCCAGGCTGATGTTTTTCGCCTGGTCGGAGACTTTTGCGAAGTTGACGCCCAGGGGCAGGTCCGCCTGGATTTTAGCCTCCTGGCCCTTGAGGCTCTGGTCCAGGTCCAGGCCGTTCCAGTGTTTTTCCATGATGATGCCCAGCATCAAGGCCGGGTCGCCCTGGTGGCGGATACGGTAGCTGGGCGGGTCTTCATAGCCACGGCTGACGGTGGCGACATCGGCGATGCGCAGCACTTTGCCGTCCACCGGCAGCGGCACGTTTTCGATCAGCGCCAGGCTGTCAAAGGCGCCGTCGATACGGATATAAGCGCGGGCGCCGGCGGTTTCGACAAACCCCGACGGCGCCACGGCGTTTTGCGCGGAGAGGGCGGCGAAGATCTGCTCGGGCTTGATCCCCAGGGTCGCCAGGCGCTCATAGGAAAACTCGACAAATACCCGCTGCGCCTGTTCGCCGAGGATATTGACCTTCTTCACCCCCGGCAGCCTGAGGAAGTCCTGGCGCATTGCTTCGGCCATCTGCACCTGTTGGCGATGTGGCAGGTGTTCGGCTTCCAGGGCGTATAGGGCGAAGTACACATCGGAATATTCATCGTTGAAGAACGGCCCGATCACGCCCTTGGGCAGTTTGGCGGCTTCGTCACTGAGTTTTTTGCGGGTCTGGTAGAACAGGTCCTGGATTTCATTGGGGCGCGTGGACTCGAGGAAGGTCATGCGCATCGACACAAACCCCGGTTGGGCGATGGTTTCGACGCGGTCGTAGTCGTCCAGCTCCTGCAGGCGCTTTTCCAGGCGGTCGGCCACTTGCTCCTGCATCTCCTGGGCCGTGGCGCCGGGCCAGGCGGCGGTGATGGTCATGACTTTGACGGTGAACAGCGGGTCTTCGGCGCGCCCCAGTTTACCGAAGGAAAAAATCCCGGCAGCGAGGATCGCGAGGATCAGGAACAGGGTGACGGCACGGTGCTTGACCGCCAATGCCGAGAGATTCAGGCCATGCATGCTCAAGGTTCCTGGCGGCGGTTGAGGGGCTGTGCCTGGGCGGGCAGCACGCGCACGCTGTCACCCTGATGCAGCAGGTGCGCGCCGAGGGCGACCACCCGTTGGCCGGGGCTGACGCCGCTGGAAAGCAGGGCTTCTTCCTGGCCCAGGCTGGCCACCGTGACCGCAGCGAAGCTGACTTTGTCATCCGCGCCAATCAGCCAGACCCCGCTGCCGTTGCCGGTATCCTGCAGGGCGCCAATCGGCACGCGGGTGTGTGGCGGTTGGTCGTTGCCTTGCAGGCGCAGGGTGATGGTGGAACCGAGGGCGACACGCTCGACCGTGCCGTGCAGCACATAGCGCGCGCGGTAGGTGCGGGTGACGGGATCGGCGCTGGCCGAGAGTTCACGTAATGTCGCGGTGACCGCCTGGTCCGGCGCACCGAACGGCAAGGCCAGGGCTTTTTGCGAGGCGCGGTCACGCTGGTTTTCCGGCAGGTGGATGATGGCTTCCCGCGCGCCGTCGTGGGCCAGGCGCGCGACGATCTGCCCTTCGGCCACCACCTGCCCGCGCTCCACCCGCACATCGGTGATCACCCCGTCGCCATCGGCCCGCAGCACCGAGTAGGTGCGACGGTTTTCAATCTGGCTGGCGTCCGACTGGGCGGCGGCGAGTTCAGCTTCGGCGACCCGCAGGTTAGTCGCGGACTGGTCGAAAATCTGCCGTGACACCGCGCCGGTGCTGGCCAGGCGTTGGTAGCGATTGGCATCATCACGGCGCTGACGCAGTTGCGCCTGGGCGGCATTGACGCGGTTTTTTGCCGAGCGCAGTGCCAGCTCGAAGTCGCCGATATCCAGGACCAGCAGGATGTCGCCCCGGGAAACGTGCTGGCCGGGATCGACTTTGCGTTCGATCACCTTGCCACTGACTCGAAAACCCAGGTCGCTTTCGGTGCGTGCCGCCACCACCCCGGTATAGGCATTCTGCTGGCTTGCAGCGGCTTCGACGTTGGCCGCCAGCACCGGGCGCGGTGGGGCGGTGTTGGCGGTGGGGTCGGCCTGGCTGTTGCAACCGCTGAGCAGGATCAACAGCGCCAGGGGCGAAAAAAGGCGGTGAAGAGGAGGGCGTGGGCTCATTTCAGGCTCCTGGTGGCGTTGGCGTAGTAAAAATTACGAACGTAATATTTAGCCAAATATTACGACCGAAATATAATTTAATCCACCCTTTGCTTTGGATCGGGTTGTCACACGTTGCCCAGGTTGTTCGGGCGTAGATGATTAAGATGCCTGCTTTGCGTTTTGCGGGTGGCCTGTAGTCTCAACGCCCACGCCAATGAAACCGGATGGGCTATGACTGCGAAGCGCCGCGGTTAAGTCGTCCCATCCATGGAACGATGCGAGCCAAATCCGCTGTCTAGTGCCTTATTGGTATTGGATTTAAGGTGGATGCACTTTGGAGGTCCATCATGAAAAACATCATTGGTATCTACACCAGCCCACGCGGCCATTGGGTCGGCGACGGTTTTCCGGTTCGCACGCTATTTTCCTACGACACCATGGGCAAGCACATCAGCCCGTTCCTGCTGCTGGACCACGCCGGCCCGGCGGATTTCACCCCCACCACGCAGCGACGTGGCGTGGGCCAGCATCCCCATCGCGGCTTTGAAACCGTGACCATCGTCTACGAAGGCGAAGTCGAGCACCGCGATTCCACCGGTGCCGGCGGCACCATCGGCCCGGGCGATGTGCAGTGGATGACTGCGGCCAAAGGGATCCTGCATGAAGAGTTCCATTCCGAAGCCTTCGCCAAACGGGGCGGCGCCCTGGAAATGGTGCAACTGTGGGTCAACCTGCCGGCCAAGGACAAAATGAGCGAAGCCGGCTACCAGACCATTCTCGACGGCGATATTCCGTCGTTGCCCCTGGCCAACGGTGCCGGCAGCCTGCGCCTGATTGCCGGTGAGTTCGCTGGCCGCACCGGGCCGGCACGCACCTTCACGCCGATTGACGTGTGGGACCTGCGCCTCAAGGGCGGCAAGGCCGTGACCCTGGACCTGCATGCCGGGCGCAATACCGCGCTGGTGGTGCTCAAAGGCACCGTGCAAGTCAACGGCCAGGAACTGGCACGCGAAGGGCAACTGGTGCTGTTTGAGCGCGAGGGCGATCAGCTCAGCCTGGAGTCCAACGCCGACGCCATGGTGCTGCTGCTCAGTGGTGAACCCATTGACGAGCCCATCGTCGGTCACGGTCCGTTTGTGATGAACACCGAGCAAGAGATTCACCAGGCCTTCGCCGACTTCCAGTCCGGCCAGTTCGGCCAAATGCACGGCGCCTCCCGCTGATTGGCGGCGCCCTATACCCGCCAACTGCATTTCATGCGATCTTCAGGGCATTCGCCCTGGAGTCGCCTGGATGCTGTCTTTTCTCTCCGATCACCCGATGCTGTGCGCCCTGGCGCTGATCCTTATCGATATCGTCGTCTGGCGTCTGTTTTCGGCCAGCCCCGGCAACTGGAAGCTGATTGCGCGCCTGGGGATTTTCGCCGTGTTCAGCGCCGTGCTGTTCAACGACGGCATGAACCCCATGCAACTGGCGCCGTACGCCGACAACACCCCGCTGCACCTGGCCGCTACGGCCTTGCAGATCGCCTGGTGGTTGTTTGCCGCGCGCACCCTGACGGTGTTGCTCGGCGCGCTGATGATGCAGCGGGTCGGCCACACCGGGCGGTTGCTGCAAGACCTGATGGGCGCGGTGATTTTCCTGATCGCGATCATCGCGGCCATGGCCTACGTGCTCGACCTGCCGGTCAAGGGCGTACTGGCCACCTCCGGCGCGGTGGCGATCATCGTCGGCCTGGCGCTGCAGAGCACCTTGAGCGACGTGTTCTCCGGAATCGTGCTCAACACCACCAAGCCCTACCAACTGGATGACTGGATCTCCATCGACGGCACCGAAGGCCGGGTGACGGATATCGACTGGCGCGCCACGCGCCTGCAAACCTCCCAGGGCAGCATGGCGGTGATCCCCAATTCACTGGCGGCCAAGGCCAAGATCATCAATTTCTCACGCCCGGCGGATATGTTCGGCCTGGCGGTGAGCCTGCAAGTCAGCCCCCATGCGCGCCCGCAAACGGTATTGGAAGCCCTGGAACGGGCCATGCAAGGTTGCCGGCAATTGCTGGCCAAGCCGGCGCCGAGCGTGGCCTTCAAAACCTCTACCGGTGGTGGCGTGGAGTATGAAATCAGCGGCTTCGTGCCGGCCATGGCCCTCAAGCGCGAGGTGCGCAACCAGCTTTATGATCTGGCCTACCGGCACTTGCAGGCGGCCGGTGTGAGCCTGTTGTCGAGCGCCGAAAGCCCGACCTCGCCGGCCACTACACCCGCACGGGCACTGCTGGAAAGCTCGAGTATCTTCTCGACCCTGCGCCAAGAAGAGAAGGAAACCTTCAGCCAGAACATGACCCTGCACACCTTCCGCGCCGGTGAGATGATCCTGCCGAGGGGGGAGGTCAGCGATCACCTGTTTATCATCGAGTCCGGGGTGGTTTCGGTGATGCTGGTCAAGGCCGGGCACGCGTTCGAAGCCGGGCGCATGGGGCCAGGAGAAGTGATTGGCGAAGCCGGGATTCTGGGGGCGCAAAGCGTGCCGGCGGACTTTGTGGCCAAGACCTACTGCACCCTCTACCGCATCGAAAAGGAATACCTCAAGCCGTGCCTGGATGCGCGCCACGATATCAGTGAAGCCATGCAGAACCTCCTGGATTTCCGCCTGCACACCGCCCAGCACCTGACCCAGGACGCACCGATCGTGCCGGTGAAAAAGGGCTTTTTACAGTGGCTGCGCCGCCGGGCCTGAAGCGCCTGGCATTGGCTACCTGTTCTTCGTCAGGATTGGCTATTTGTGCGAGGCAGTGGGGTGATTAAGCTGGGCGCCAATTCCTACTGTCCTGGAGTAACACCATGTCTGCTCGCATTGATTTCTACACCGCGTCCCCCGATGCGATGAAAGCCATGCTCGCCCTGGAAGCCGCCGTCGGCAAACTGTCGATTGAACTGCCGCTGCTGGAGCTGGTGCGCCTGCGTGTCTCCCAGATCAACGGCTGCGCCTTCTGCCTGGATATGCACACTGCCGATGCCCGCAAGGGCGGCGAGACCGAGCGCCGCTTGTGCACCCTGTCGGCCTGGCGCGAAACGCCGTTCTTCACCCCGCGCGAACGCGCCGCCCTGGCCTGGGCCGAAAGCCTGACGCTGATCAGCCAGACCCATGCCTCGGACGAAGACTATGCGTTGCTCAATGCCGAGTTCAGCGCCGCCGAACAGGTCGACTTGAGCGTGGCCATTGCCACCATCAACAGCTGGAACCGCCTGGCGGTGGGCTTTCGCAAGATGCCTAAGTAAAGACATTCAAGGGTAGGCGCTGGCCAATGCAGGAGCTGGTTTGTGTGGGAGCTCCCACATAAGTCAGGTTTCACATTGGGTCGGAGGTCAGAAGTTGATGGAAGCACTCAGGCGTGCTGTCAATGGCGCACCCTGGAACAGGTAGTCATCGCCCATGTATTCGCCCGCATCACGCCAGTAGCGCTTGTCGAACAGGTTGTCGACGCTCAGGCGGAACACCGTTTCATAGCCGTCGACCTGGGTGGTGTAGCGGCTGCCGATGTTGACCAGCGCATAATCCCCCACTTCCACATTGCCGGTACGGTTGGCGTTCTTGCTGGCGCTGTATTGCACGCCGCCGAGTACCGCCAGGCCGTTGACCCATGGCAGGGCGTAGTCGGCGTATACACTGGCGCGCAGCTTGGGCACGTTGATCGTCTGGTGGCCTTCGTATTGCGGCGTGCCGCTGCCGCTCACCCGGGCGCGAATCGCCGCCACGCTGGTCGCAATCTGCAGACGCTCGGTGGCCCAGCCATTGGCTGACAGCTCCAGGCCGGTGTTTTTCTGCTGGCCCTGCTGCACGTAGGTGAAGTCTCCGGCGTTGTCGGGCTTGGCGTACTGGTAGGCCTGGCGTGTCTGGAACACCGCGGCGGCGAAGCTGATGCGGCGCCAGTCGTATTTCACCCCGGCTTCGATCTGCCGGGAGACGGTCGGCGCGAGGATTTCCCCATCATTGCTCGCATACCACGGTGCCTCACCGCCCAGTGACAGGCCCTTGCTGTAGCTGGTGTACAACGAGATGTTTTCCACTGGCTTGTAGATCAGCGCAGCGTTGGGCAGGAACTCGTACTGCTGGGTGTGACGCTCCTGCACGCCATGTTGATCGAAGGACTTTTCATCCAGGCGCACTTCGCGGCCACCGAGCACGGTTTGCCATTGCTCGTTGAAGCTGATGCGGTCGGTGACGAACAGCCCGTACTGGCGGCTGTCGAGACGCCGGTGACTGTCGTTCAGGGGCTTGTCGGTGGGCGGGAAGGTTTCCGGGTCCTGATTGATATTGCCGCTGCCGACGTATTCATTGACCGACTTGCGCTTGTCGATCACCCGGCGGAAGGCGCTGGTGCCGAAGGTCAGTTCGTGGCTCAGGCCGGCCGTGCTGAACAGGCCGGTCATGGCCGCCTGGATTTCATCATTGCGCCGGGTGTCGTCAGGGCTGCGGTAGTCAGCGATGTCGTAGTTGCCTTCCGGGCTGAAGTAGTTCGGCACTTTGACGCCGGCGCAACTGGGGGAGCCGTAGCAACCCCAGGCAAACGAACTGTAGTCATCAATCACCACCTTGCTGCGGGCCGCGCTGACGCTGCCTTTCCACTGGTCACTGAAGCGGTACTCGAACTTGCCGTTGAGGTTCAGCGAGTCGATCCCCACCTGCTTGGAGCCGCTCTGGTGGCCGAGCAGTTTTTTCGGCGAGGCGTCATGGGGCACTTCGGTGCCGCCGAGCAACTGGTAGCCGGGCACCGAGCGCTGTTGTTTGTCCTGGTATTCGGCATCCAGTTGCAGCACGGCGTCGGGGCTGATGTTCCAGTCGAAGGCCAGGGATACAAAGTCCCGCTGGCCATTGGCATGTTCGACATAGGAATTGAGGTCTTCATGGGCGACGTTGGCGCGCAAGCCAAATTGCTGCTCGCTGCCAAACCAGCCGCCGACATCGGTGGCGATATAGCCGCTGCCGCGATCATCGGTGGACACCGTGACCGAGCGCACGTCTTCCGGGCGTTTGGTCACGTAGTTGATCACGCCGCTGGGCTCGGAAATCCCGCTTTGCAGGCCCGCCAGGCCCTTGAGCAACTCCACCCGCTGCTTGTTTTCCAGGGCTACGTTCTGCTCGCCGGTGATGGTGCGCCCGTTGATCTTGTAGCTGCTGGCGGCATTCAGGGAAAAACCCCGGGCCACGAAATTTTCGTAGTAGCCAATCGGCGCGTAGCTTTCGCCCACCGAGGCGTCGTTGCGCAGCACTTCACTGAGCAGGCGTGCCTGCTGGTCCTTGATCAGCGCGGCGTTGATCACGGTGATCGAGGCCGGGGTGTCGAGCAGCGGTGCTTCATTGAAGCCGCCGACCGACGCGCTTTGCGCACGATAACCGGACTCATCCTGGCCCTGGATGTTCAGCGCCGGCAGTTCCAGCTCAGCCGCCAGGCTGTTGCCGATGCCGCCGCTGAGCAGCAGGCCGAGGGCCAAATGTGAGGTGACGACGGGGCGAAAACGCAAAACCATGGGGGCAAGGCCTTAAAGCGCGGGGCGGGGGCGCATAAGCTAGGCATAAGTGCGCGTCTTTACAAGTACTCGCCTCAGCCCGGCTACTTGAGACGTTGCGTCTCAAGCCCTGCGCCAATTCATCCGGGCCTCGACAGCGTGACCCCGCACCTGCGATAGACAAGGCTTCGCTTATCGTTGCAGGAGATCATCATGGGTATCGCTGGAAAAGTTGCACTGGTGACCGGCGCCGGGCAGGGCATTGGCCGGGCCATCGCCCTGCGCCTGGCGCGGGACGGGGCGGATATCGCCCTGGTCGATATCAATAGCGCCAAGCTCGAAGCCGTGGCGGCCGAGGTCGTGGCACTCGGGCGCAAGGCCTCGGTGTTTACCGCCGACGTGTCCAAGCGCGAGCAGGTGGTCGCGGCGGTCGAGCATGCGCACCAGACCCTGGGTGGCTTTGACATCATCGTCAATAACGCCGGGGTGGCGCAGATTGATTCGCTGCTGGACGTGACCCCGGAACAGGTCGAACGCACTCTGGGTATCAACGTACAGGGCGTGTTGTGGGGCATCCAGGCGGCGGGCAATAAGTTCAAGGCACTCAAGCAGAAGGGCAAGATCATCAATGCCTGCTCGATTGCCGGGCACGAAGGCTTTGCACTGCTGGGGGTGTACTCGGCGACCAAGTTTGCCGTGCGTGCCCTGACCCAGGCAGCGGCCAAGGAACTGGCAAGCGCCGGGGTGACGGTGAATGCCTATTGCCCAGGCGTGGTGGGCACCGATATGTGGGTCGAGATCGACAAGCGCATGGCCGAGATTACCGGCGCGCAAGTGGGGGCAACATATAAGAAGTACGTGGATGGCATTGCCCTGGGCCGTGCAGAAACACCGGAGGATGTGGCGGGCCTGGTGGCCTACCTGGCCGGCCCGGATTCGGACTACATGACCGGCCAGGCGCCGCTGATCGATGGCGGCCTCGTCTACCGCTAAACCCCAGACTCGACTCGGTAAAAATGTGGGAGCGGGCTTGCTCGCGAAAGCGGTGTATCAGTAACAAGCAAGCTACCTGACACACCGCTTTCGCGAGCAAGCCCGTTCCCACATTTGGATTGCATTGTGTCAGGGGTGTTTACCCGGCATATCAATGCCCAACTGCTTGACCCGGCGATACAGGGTCGCGCGGGAAATCCCCAGTGCCTGCGCCGCTGGCAATGGCTTCCAGCGATGGCGTACCAGCGCATCCAGCAGCACCTGCCGCTCCGGGCTCATACTGTGCTCGACCTCGACCTCCAGCCGTTCACCACGCACCTCCAGCGGCAAGTCCGCCAACTGGATCGTGCCGCCGTCACACACCGCACAGGCATACGCCAGCACATGGCGCAGTTGCCGCACATTACCCGGCCAGGCGTAGCCCAGCAGCCGCTCCAGCGCAGCCTGGCCGATGCCGACCGTGACCCCGCTGCTGCGCGCTTCCTGCTCCAGCAGCCGGTTGATCAAGGCCAGTTTGTCGGTGCGCTCGCGCAGGGGCGGCAGGGTGACGCGGGCGCAGCCCAGGCGAAAGTACAGATCTTCACGGAAACGCCCCTCACTGACCAGGCTCGCCAGGTCACGGTGGCTGGCGCAGATCACCTGAATATCCACCGCGCGGGTTTTCGCCGCACCCAGCGGCGCCACTTCACCTTCGGCCATCACCCGCAGCAAGCGGGTCTGCAGGGCCAGGGGCATATCGCCGATTTCATCGAGGAACAGCGTGCCGCCATGGGCCTGCTGCAACAGCCCGGTCATGCCCTTGCTGGACGCGCCGGTAAAGGCCCCGGCGACGTAGCCGAACAGCTCGCTTTCGATCAGGTTTTCCGGGATCGCCGCACAGTTCACCGCCACGAATGGTGCGTCGCGGCGTGCGCTGCGGGCGTGCAGCTGGCGGGCAAAAACTTCCTTGCCAGCCCCGGTTTCACCCTGCACCAGCACCGGCAGGTTGCGGTCCTTGACGCGCACCGCCAGGCGCAGGTGTTCTTCCACCCGTGGGTCGACCTGGGGGTTGGGCGCCGCCCGCGCCGGTTGGCGTTGCGGCGTGTTGAGTCGCACATGGAGCACCCCGGCTTCGCCGCGCCACTGCAGTTGCTGGACCGATTGATCGGTCACCGCGCGTAGGGCATCGAGGTCGAACACCTCGCCGATATGCACTGGCATCTGGCCAAAACGCCGGCGCAGTGCCTGGCGTGCCTTGCTGTTCAAGGCTTGCAGGCGTCCATCCTGGTCCCAGGCCAGCAGCAGGTCGGGTTGGCTGTCGACATAACCCGGGGTGCTGTGGGCCTGCAGTACCCAGTGCCGCGCAGCGCTGTGCATGAAGAAGGCGTTTTCGATGGCCTGGGCGCTCTGCGCCACCATCTGCCGCACCAGGTGCTGGCTGCGGCGGTCATCCGGGGATTGCAGCGCCGAGGCGTCCATCACCCCCAGCAGGTTGCCCTGGGGGTCGAAGATCGGTGCGGCGGAGCAGGTCAGGTTGATAAAGGCGGCGCGGAAGTGATCGCGCTTGTGCACCGTCACCGCCGCCTGGCTGGTCAGCACCGTGGCCACGCCGCAGGTGCCTTCTTCGGCTTCCGACCAGCAGGTACCCAGGTACAAGCCGGCCTTGCGACAGTCGCTGCGGATGGCCGCGTCTACCCGGTGGTCGATGGTCTGGCCCTGGGCATCGGTGAGCATCACGCAGTAGTCGGCGTGGCGCACGCGGTGGTGCAACTGGCTGACTTGCTCGCTGGCAATGCGCATGAACAGTTCGGCACGTTCGCGGCATTCCTTGAGCAGCGGCTCGGTGAGGATCCGTGGCCCCTGCAGCGAGCCGGGATCGAGGTGGTGCTGCTCCATGGAGCGGCGCCATGAATCGAAAATCAGCGACGGCACCGGCGCCTGGGGCAGGCGCTCGGCATTGCGGACCACGCGACTGACGCAGTCGACGTGTTCTCTGGAGTTCGCGGCGAGCATAAGGCCTCCGGTTCTCGATCTTTGTTGTTATGCCCGCCATTAAGCGCCCAGGGGCGCAGGGGGACAAGGGCGGCCTGACCAACTGCCCGCCTTGAGACGCAGCGTCTCATCCTGCCTGAGACGCAACCTGCACGCTGCAATGCGCCGTCTCATTGTGCGGTGGCATGCCGCACCGGCACAACCGCACGGCACTGCTCTGGGTCAAGGCTTTGCCAGGTTTTAGCGGGCCTTGGCACAGGCTGTGCTGAACAGGTTGCAGCTGGCCACAGCCAGCCTTTTGTGTGTCGAGACAACCTGGAGAACAACAAGATGTCCACTCACCTGTCCACCGATCAACTGCTGCATGCCTACACCGTGATGCGCACCATCCGTGATTTCGAAGAGCGCCTGCATGTGGAATTCGCCACCGGCGAGATCCCCGGCTTCGTGCACCTGTATGCCGGCCAGGAGGCCTGCGCCGCCGGGGTCATGGCCCACCTCAACGATGAAGATTGCATCGCCTCCAACCACCGTGGCCACGGCCATTGCATCGCCAAGGGCGTGGATGTGTTCGGCATGATGGCCGAGATCTACGGCAAGAAGACCGGGGTATGCGGTGGCAAGGGGGGCTCCATGCACATAGCCGACCAGGAGAAGGGCATGCTCGGCGCCAACGGCATTGTCGGCGCCGGTGCGCCGCTGGCGGCCGGCGCGGCCCTGGCGTCCAAGCTCAAGGGCAGCCAGGGCGTGGCCGTGGCGTTTTTTGGCGACGGCGGTTCCAACGAGGGCGCGGTGTTCGAGGCGATGAACCTGGCCGCGATCATGAAACTGCCGTGCCTGTTCGTCGCCGAAAACAATGGTTATGCCGAAGCCACCGGTTCCGGCTGGTCGGTGGCGTGCAAGGACATTGCCGAGCGTGCCGTGGGTTTTGGCATGCCGGGGGTGATTGTCGATGGCAATGATTTCTTTGCCGTCCACGCAGCGCTGGGCGTGGCGGTGGCGCGGGCGCGCCAGGGCCAGGGGCCGACCCTGGTCGAGGTCAAGCTGCACCGCTTTTACGGCCACTTTGAGGGCGATGCGCAAACCTATCGCGGCCGCGATGAAGTGAAAAACCTGCGCGAAACCCAGGATTGCCTAGCGCTGTTTCGCCAGCGCTGCAGTGCCGAAGGCTGGTTGCAGGCGGCGCAGTTCGAGCGCATCGACGCCGAAGTCGCGCAGTTGATCGACGACGCCGTGCGCCTGGCCAAGTCCGATCCCAAGCCCCAGGCCGCCGACCTGCTCAGCGATGTCTACGTCGCCTACCGCTCATAACAACAAGACCCGGAGAGAATTTCATGGCTCGCAAAATCAGTTATCAGCAGGCAATCAACGAAGCCCTGGCCCAGGAAATGCGCCGCGACCAGAGCGTCTTTATCATCGGCCAGGATGTGTCCGGCGGCACCGGCGCCCCTGGCGAGCAGGATGCCTGGGGCGGCGTGCTGGGCGTCACCAAGGGCCTGTACCCGGAGTTCCCTGACCGCGTGCTGGATGCGCCGCTGTCCGAAGTCGGTTACGTGGGCATGGCCGTCGGCGCCGCCACCCGGGGCATGCGCCCGGTGTGCGAGTTGATGTTCGTCGACTTTATCGGCTGCTGCCTCGACCAGTTGCTCAACCAGGCCGCCAAGTTTCGCTACATGTTCGGTGGCAAGACCACCACGCCCCTGGTGGTGCGCGCCATGTACGGCGCCGGCCTGCGCGCTGCGGCCCAGCATTCGCAGATGCTCACCTCGATGTGGACGCACATCCCCGGCCTGAAGGTGGTGTGCCCGGCCACGCCCTATGACGCCAAGGGCATGCTGATCCAGGCGATCCGCGACAACGACCCGGTGATTTTCCTTGAGCACAAGATGCTCTATAGCCTGCAAGGCGAAGTACCGGAGGAGCTGTATACCGTGCCCTTCGGCGAGGCCAACTTTGTGCGCGAAGGCAACGACGTGACCCTGGTGACCTACGGGCGCATGGTGCATGTGGCCCTGGAAGCTGCGGCCAACCTGGCGCGCCAGGGTATCGACTGCGAAGTGCTGGACCTGCGCACCACCAGCCCGCTGGATGAAGACAGCATCCTTGAAAGCGTGGAAAAAACCGGGCGCCTGGTGGTGATCGACGAGTCCAACCCACGCTGCTCGATTGCCACGGATATCAGCGCCCTGGTGGCCCAGCGTGGGTTTTCCTTCCTGCGTGCGCCGATTGAGATGGTCACCGCGCCGCATACGCCGGTGCCGTTTTCCGATGCCCTGGAAGACCTGTACATCCCCGACGCGGCGAAGATCGAGGCTGCGGTGCGCAAGATCGCTGACAAGAGGACTGCGGCATGATCCATACCTTGACCATGCCCAAGTGGGGGCTGTCGATGACTGAAGGCCGGGTCGATGTCTGGCTCAAGCAGCCGGGCGACCGGGTAGAGAAGGGCGAGGAAGTGCTCGACGTGGAGACCGACAAGATCTCCAGCAGTGTCGAGGCGCCGTTCAGTGGGGTGTTACGCCGAGTGCTGGCGCAGAGCGATGAGACCTTACCGGTGGGTGCATTACTGGGGATTGTGGTGGAGGGTGACGCCACCGAGGCAGAAATCGACGGCGTGATCGACAGCTTCAATGCCGGCTTTGTCTCCAGCAGCGCCGAGGCGCAGGCGTCGGGGCCGAGTGCGCAGAAAGTCGAGCTGGGCGGGCGCCTGCTGCGCTACCTCGACCTTGGCGAGGGCGGCCTACCGCTGGTGCTGATCCACGGGTTTGGCGGCGACTTGAACAACTGGCTGTTCAACCATCCGGCCCTGGCCGCCGAGCGCCGAGTGATCGCCCTCGACTTGCCGGGGCATGGCGAGTCGGGCAAGCACTTGCACAGTGGCGATGCCGAGGAATTGAGCCAGGCGGTGCTGGCCTTGCTCGATCACCTCAAGCTCGACCGGGTGCACCTGGCCGGGCATTCCATGGGCGGATTGGTTTCGCTGACGGTGGCGCGCCAGGCACCGCAGCGGGTCGCCTCCCTGGTATTGATCGCCAGCGCCGGCCTGGGGGCGGATATCAACGGTGATTACCTGCAGGGATTCACCGAGGCCAATAACCGCAACGCGCTCAAGCCGCAACTGGTGCAACTGTTCAGCGACCCGGCGCTGGTCACGCGGCAGATGCTGGAGGACATGCTCAAGTTCAAGCGCCTGGAGGGGGTTGATCAGGCGTTGCGTCAACTCAATGCCAAGCTGTTCGACGGCGGGCGACAGATGCTTGATCTGCGTTCGGTGGTGGGGCAGCAGCCGAGCCTGGTGATCTGGGGCAGTGACGACGCCATTATCCCGGTACGGCATGCCCAGGGGTTGCAGGCCCAGGTGGAGGTCTTGCCAGGGCAGGGGCATATGGTGCAGTTGGAGGCGGCGGAGCAAGTGAATCAGTTGCTGAGTCTCTTCCTCAAATCTCAAGCCTGATAGCAATCAAATGTGGGAGCGGGTTGCTCGCGAATACGGTGGGTCAGTCAGACATTCATTGCCTGACACACCGCTTTCGCGAGCAAGCCCGCTCCCACAGGGTTGACCGTGTATCAACCATGACGCTTGAGGGTTTCGCTGGGCAGTTCCTTGAACAACGCGCGGTAGCTATTGGAAAACCGCCCCAGATGCCAGAACGACCAATTCATCGCCACCTCGGCCACCGTGGTCTGGTCGCAGCTCAACAACTCGCGCCGTGCGCCGTTCAACCGGCGCAGGCGCAACCACTGCGCCGGGCTCATCCCGGTGTAGGTCTTGAAGCCCTGTTGCAACTGGCGCAACGGCACGCCGGCAATCTGCGCCAGTTGCAGCAGGTTGACGGTCTCATCCGGCGCATCCGCCGCCCACGCGCCGATGCGCGCCATCAGCCGGCGTTCTTCACTGCGCCGCTGCAATGAGTAGCGGTCCAGGCACACGCAGGCGTTGTCGAGGATAAACAGGCAATCGTCGAGCAGTTGTCGGGTGAGGGCGTCGCGGCTGATCGGGTCGATCTCACTGGACAAGCGCGTCAGGGTGCCACTGAGCCAGCGGCTGAACAGCGCGTTCTGTTGGCAGGTCAACGGCGCCATGAACAGGCCTTCGAGTCTGGCCACATCCAGGCCATGGCGTTGCACGAACTGCGGGCCGAACACCACGGCCACTTCCCGGTAGTTTTCCGGGGTGATCCAGGTGTTGCGGCTTTCGCCATTGAGCAGGTACAGCGCGTTGTCGCTGCCGTCGAAACAGAACGCCAGGGCGCCTGGCGGCGCGTTGAAGTGCTGCTCGACGCGGGTGTTCATGCACTCTTCGTACACCTGCACTCCCTGCAGGTCGAGGTAGCGGATCTGCCCGGCAAAATGCCCCGGGGACATCTGCTGGTACTGCTGTACCCAACCGGGTGTCGCACTGCATTGGGCGGCCACATCACCGGTGGTGAAGGCCTGTACGCGCAAAGCTGTTGCCTGTGTCATGGGTGATCCGTGCGCACTCTATTGGTGCGTTGTGGGTCGTGCAAAGTGGATAGATGCCTGGGTAAGGCTGGCCCAAGATAGACCTCAATGCGCCGGGAGTACAAGTCGGCGCAGCACCCAACCCATGCCGAGGTCTTTATGAATGCCCCTTTCGATCAGCTGTCCACCTGGCTGAAAGAACACAAGATTACCGAAGTCGAATGCGTGATCAGCGACCTGACGGGCATTGCCCGCGGCAAGATTGCGCCCACCAACAAGTTCCTGCATGAGCGCGGCATGCGCCTGCCGGAAAGTGTGTTGCTGCAAACGGTAACCGGGGATTTTGTCGACGACGATATCTACTACGACCTGCTGGACCCGGCCGATATCGACATGATCTGCCGCCCGGTGGCCAACGCCACCTACGTGGTGCCGTGGGCCATCGAGCCCACCGCCATTGTGATCCACGACACTTTCGACAAGCAGGGCAACCCCATTGAGTTGTCGCCGCGCAATGTGTTGAAAAAAGTCCTGCAGCTGTATACCGACCAGGGCTGGCAGCCGATTGTCGCGCCGGAAATGGAGTTTTACCTGACCCAGCGCTGCGAAGACCCGGACCTGCCGCTGAAAACCCCGGTGGGACGGTCCGGGCGTGCCGAGACCGGGCGCCAGTCGTTTTCCATCGACGCGGCCAACGAGTTCGACCCGCTGTTTGAAGATGTCTATGACTGGTGCGAAGCCCAGGGCCTGGACCTCGACACGCTGATCCATGAAGACGGCCCGGCGCAGATGGAAATCAACTTCCGTCACGGCGACGCCCTCGACCTGGCCGACCAGATCACCGTATTCAAGCGCACCCTGCGTGAAGCGGCGCTCAAGCACAATGTGGCCGCGACCTTTATGGCCAAGCCGGTGGCCGACGAGCCGGGCAGCGCCATGCACCTGCACCAGAGCGTGGTGGAGATCGCCACCGGCAAGCCGGTATTTGTCGACGCCGACGGGCAGATGAGCCCGCTGTTCTTGCAGCACATTGGCGGCTTGCAGAAATACATCCCGATGCTGCTGCCGATGTTTGCGCCCAACGTCAACTCGTTCCGCCGCTTCCTGCCCGACACCTCGGCCCCGGTCAACGTGGAGTGGGGCGAAGAAAACCGCACCGTCGGCCTGCGCGTGCCGACCTCCAGCCCCGAGGCGATGCGCGTCGAAAACCGCCTGCCGGGGGCCGATGCCAACCCCTACCTGGCCATCGCCGCCAGCCTGTTGTGCGGCTACCTGGGGATGATCGAGAAGATCGAACCGAGCGCCCCGGTGGAAGGCCGCGCCTATGAGCGGCGCAACCTGCGCCTGCCGATCACCATCGAAGATGCCCTGGCGCGCATGGAGGCCTGCGACACGGTCAAGCAGTACCTGGGGGACAAGTTCGTGCGCGGGTATGTCGCGGTGAAACGCGCCGAGCATGAGAATTTCAAGCGGGTGATCAGCTCCTGGGAGCGTGAGTTCCTGTTGCTAAGTGTCTGACTCCACCATCAACCATAAAAAAAGGTGTCGATATGCGTCTCGTCAAACAGCTCCTCCCACTGGCCCTCGCCGCAGTGTTCAGCAGCGCCAGCCATGCCGCGCCGACGGTCAGTGTCTACAACTGGACTGACTACATCGGCGAGACCACCCTGGCCGACTTCCAGGCCAAGACGGGAATCAAGGTGGTCTACGACGTGTTCGACTCCAATGAAACCCTGGAGGGCAAGCTGCTGGCGGGGCGTACCGGGTATGACGTGGTGGTGCCGTCCAATCACTTCCTGGGGCGCCAGGTAAAGGCCGGGGCGTTCCTTGAATTGGACCGCGCGCAACTGCCCAACTACCCGAACCTGGACCCCAAGTTGCTCAAGCTGCTGGAGCAGAACGACCCTGGCAATGCCCATGCGGTGCCCTACCTGTGGGGCACCAATGGCATCGGCTATAACGTCGACAAGGTCAAGCAAGTGCTGGGCATCGACCACATTGATTCGTGGGCGGTGATGTTCGAGCCCGAGAACCTGAAGAAACTGCAGCAATGCGGGGTGGCGTTCCTCGATTCGGCAGATGAAGCATTCCCGGCGATCCTCAACTATATGGGCATGGACCCGCGCAGCGAGACGGCCGGCGATTATGCCAAGGCCGAGGCCAAGCTGCTGACCCTGCGCCCGTACATCACCTATTTCCATTCCTCCAAATACATCTCGGACCTGGCCAATGGCGATATCTGCGTGGCCTTCGGTTACTCCGGCGATGTGTTCCAGGCCGCCAACCGCGCCAAGGAAGCCAAGAATGGCGTGAACATCGCCTATGCAATTCCCAAGGAGGGCAGCAACCTGTGGTTCGACTTGCTGGCGATTCCCGCAGACGCCACCAACCCGAAACAGGCCCACGCGTTTATCAACGACCTGCTGGACCCCGAAGTCATCGCCAAGATCAGCACCTATGTCGGCTACGCCAACGCCAACCTGGCGGCGAAGACTTTCATGGCGCCGGAACTGGTGAATAACCCCGAGGTGTACCCGCCCCAGGACGTGCTCGACAAGCTGTACATTTCCACCACCCCCAGCCCGGCCATCATGCGTGTGATGACCCGGGCCTGGAGCAAAGTGAAGTCCAACCGATGAATCAGTCCCAAGACCATGCCCGTTCCTATTACCTGGCGTCGGCCAATGCCATGCCCCAGCGCGCGGCGCTGGCCGAGGACCTGAGCGCTGATGTGTGTGTGATCGGCGGCGGCTTTACCGGCGTCAACACCGCGATTGAGCTGGCCCAGCGCGGCCTGTCGGTGATCCTCCTGGAAGCCCGGCGCATCGGCTGGGGCGCCAGCGGGCGCAATGGCGGGCAGTTGATCCGGGGGATCGGCCATGACGTCTCGGGTTTTGCCCGGCATGTGGGCGAGGAGGGCGTGCGTTACCTGCAACGGGCCGGGATCGACTCGGTAGCGTTGGTCGGTGAGCGCATCCGGGAGCATGGGATCGACTGCGACCTGCGCTGGGGCTTTTGCGAGTTAGCCAATACACCGGCGCAATTTGCTGCGTTCAAGGGGGAGCAGGAAAGCCTCGCGGCCCTGGGTTACCAGCCTGAAACCCGCCTGGTGGCGGCGCAGGATATGGCGCAGGTGGTCGGCTCTCAACTGTACGCCGGGGGCTTGGTGGACATGGGCTCGGGCCACTTGCATCCGCTGAACCTGGTGTTGGGCGAGGCCCGTGTGGCCGAGGCGCTGGGTGTGCGGATTTTCGAGCACAGCGCGGTGCTGCAATTGATCCATGGCGACACCGTGCAGGTGCGCTGCGCCGGCGGCAGCGTGCGGGCTGGTAGCCTGGTGTTGGCGTGCAATGCGCACCTCGACGAACTGGAGCCGCGCCTGAGTGGCAAGGTGCTGCCGGCCGGCAGCTATATCATCGCCACCGAACCGTTGCCGGCTGCGCTCGCCGACGAGCTGATCCCGCAGAACCTGGCGCTGTGCGACCAGAAAGTCGGCCTGGATTACTACCGGCTTTCCGCCGACCGTCGGCTGTTGTTCGGTGGCGCCTGTCATTATTCGGGCCGTGACCCGGTCGATATCGCCGCGTACATGCGGCCGAAGATGCTCAAGGTGTTCCCGCAACTGGCCAACACCGCCATCGACTTCCAATGGGGCGGCAAGATCGGGATTACCGCCAATCGCTTTCCCCAGGTTGGGCGGTTGCAGCAGTACCCCAACGTGTTTTACGCCCAGGGCTATTCCGGGCATGGGCTTAACGTCACGCACTGGTGCGCACGGCTGCTGGCCGAGGGGATCCACGCAGGTGTCAGCCAGGGCCTGGACACCTTCAGCCGGGTGCCGCACATGACCTTTCCCGGCGGCAAGGCTTTACGCTCGCCGTTACTGGCGCTGGGCATGGTGTGGTACCGGCTTCGGGAAATGCTGGGATAGGTGGGTAGCGGTTTAAAACACTGCATGATCGGATCCAATACGCTATAACCCCTCGGTCGCTGTGTCATTCCGAGGCCCCGCTTTTCATGCAGAACCCTTTGCAACGCCCGTTGTGGCAGGTGTACCTGTTCTTTCTTGCGCCGATGGTGCTGTCCAACTTCCTCCAGAGTTTTTCCGGCACCCTCAATGGCATTTATGTCGGGCAGATGCTCGGCACCCAGGCGCTGGCGGCGGTGTCGGGGATGTTTCCCATCGTGTTCTTTTTTATCGCCCTGGTGATTGGCCTGGGGGCGGGCGCCTCGGTGCTGATCGGCCAGGCCTGGGGCGCGGGGGAAACCGCACTGGTCAAGGTCATCACCGGCGCGACCCTGACCCTGGGGGCGTTGATCGGAGTTCTCGCCGCCGTGCTCGGCAGCCTGTTCGCCCGCCCGGCCATGCACGCGCTGGGCACGCCGCTGGATGTGCTGGACGACGCCGTCGGCTATGCCCAGGTGATGATGCTGATCATGCCGTTGCTGCTGGTGTTCATCCTCTACACCCAATTGCTGCGAGGCGTGAGCGATACGGTGTCGCCGTTGCTGGCGCTGATGGTTTCAACGGTGGTCGGCCTGGTGCTGACCCCGGCCCTGATCCGCGGCTGGCTGGGGCTGGCGCCCATGGGCATCCAGAGCGCGGCCTATGCCGGCCTGGTGGCCAACGCCGTGGCCATGCTGTTTCTGGTGCTGCGCCTGCGCCATAAAAACCATGTGATGGCGCCGGACCGCGCATTACTGGCGGCCTTGCGCCTGGACCGGGCGATCCTCGGCAAAGTCCTGCGCATCGGCCTGCCCACCGGCTTGCAGATGGTGGTGCTGTCGTTGTCGGAGCTGGTGATCCTGGCACTGGTCAACGGCCACGGCTCCCAGGCCACGGCGGCGTATGGCGCGGTGACGCAGATCGTCAACTATGTGCAGTTCCCGGCGCTGTCGATCGCCATCACCGCCTCGATCCTCGGCGCCCAGGCCATTGGCGCCGGGCGCCTGGAACGCATCGGGCCGATCCTGCGCACCGGGCTTGCGATCAACCTGTGCCTGACCGGAGGCCTGATCGTGCTGGGCTACGCCTTGTCCCACTGGCTACTGGGCCTGTTCATCACCGATGATCAGGCGCGGGTCCAGGCCGAACACCTGCTGCACATCATGCTCTGGAGCATTCTGGTGTTCGGCTTCCAGGCAGTGATTGGCGGCATCATGCGCGCCAGTGGCGTGGTGTTGATGCCGGTGGCGATCTCGATCTTCTGCGTGCTGGGTGTGGAGCTGCCGGTGGCGTACCTGCTCAATGCCCGCTTTGGCCTGGAAGGGGTGTGGATGGCGTTTCCGGTGACTTACCTGGTGATGCTGGGGTTGCAGACGGCGTATTACCGGTTGGTGTGGCGGCATAAGCAGATTAAGCGGTTGGTCTAGAGAGGGGGAGGCGACGGTCAGTAATTGCTCCCATTAATAGGAAGCATTACTATTCACGCCCCGCCTACCCAGTGCACCGTCGATGACTCCCCAGCCGCCCCGCAGACCAGGCTTTTTCGCGTACTACGAAGAGTTGGTCGGGACCTGGACGCGTCGCTTGCGCAATCGCCAGCAGGCCGAGGACCTGGCCCACGATACGTTTGTGCGGGTATTGGAGTCCAAGTCGGCGCGGGTCGAGCAGCCGCGTGCCTATTTGCACCAGACGGCGCGCAATATTGCGGTGGACGCCTATCGGCGTGCAGACCGGCGCGAAGCACTGGAACTGCAAGGTCTTGACCAGAGTGCGCCGCACAGTGGCGACCCGGAGCATTTCATGCACGCCGTCCAGTTGGCGGACTCCATCGAGCGGGCCCTGGCCGAATTGCCCCTCAATTGCCGCAGGATTTTCATCTGGCAAAAAATCGAAGGCATGACCCAACAGGAAATCGCCGAGCGCCTGGGGCTTTCTAAAAACATGGTGGAAAAGTATATGATCCGCACCCTGCGGCATCTGCGCGAGCGCCTGGATGCGCTGGCCCCATGACCAATGCCCGCTTTGAAACAGGACCTTCCATGATGGATACCCGCGAGTGTGCCTGTGGCAGCGCAACGGTGCGCGACGAGGCGGCGCAGTGGTTTGTGCGTCTGCAGGACCCGCCCCTGAGCGTTGAGGAGCAGGGTCTTTTTGACAGTTGGTGTAGGGAGCATCCCGCGCACCAGTATGAGTTCGAGGTGCTGCAGGGGCTGTGGAGCGCCGCCGACCTGCTGCCCAAGGTGCGTTTGCAGGCCCTGCTCGATACGCCTGTGCCGCGCAAGCGTCGCGGGGCCGTGGGCTATGCCATGGCGGCCAGCGTGTTGGCGGTGGCCGTCGGCCTTGGGTTGTTCAGTGGCCTGGACCACCCGCGCGGCTATGAGGCGCAATTCAGCACCGGGTTGGGCGAGCGTCGACAGGTGGCGTTGCCGGATGGCTCGCTGATGGACCTCAACAGCCGTAGCGTGGTGGCGGTGCATTACGAAAAGGGCCGGCGTGGGATCGAACTCAAGCAGGGTGAAGCGCTGTTCAGCGTTGAGCACGACACCCACCGGCCTTTTGTGGTGCAGGCCGGGGCAGGGCAGGTGACGGTCACCGGGACCCGGTTTGACGTGCGCCGCGACGATGACCAGACCCGCGTGGTGGTCGAGGCCGGAACGGTCAAGGTACAAGGGCAGGCTGCCCAGCCAGCGGTCACCCTGACCGCCGGCCTCGGTACCTCGATCGACCGTCAGGGCGCGGTCGCGGCGGCCCGCCCGGTCAACGCCCAGGCACTGCTGGCCTGGCAGACCGGCAAGCTGGTGTTCAACGATGCCAGCCTGGCCGAGGTGGCCCGGGAAGTCTCGCGCTACCGCGAAAAACCCTTGCGGGTCAGCGCTGCCGCCAGCGAGCTGCGCCTGACCAGCGTGTTCAAATCTGATGACACCGATGCCTTGCTCAAGGCCCTGCCGCACATTCTGCCGGTGGCCCTGCGCACGCTGCCCGACGGTAGCCAGGAAATAATTTCACGCTAGGTTCAGGTTTTTTCCGAGTTCTTCGTCTTCTTGTCCAACTGCAACTGGTTTGCATTAACAGCCGCGCTTTCTTGGGATTACGACGTGACAAAACTCGCTGCGAACAACAATAAAACTGCCCGCTGGGCGCCATTGGCCCTGGCCCTGGCGATCAGTACTGCGGCCTATGCCGACGATGCCATCCACATCAAGGCCCAGCCACTGGGGGCGGCACTGAGCCAATTGGGCCAGCAAACCTCACTGCAAGTGTTTTTCAGCCCGCAGATGGTGGCCGGCAAACAAGCCCCGGCCGTCGATGGCAACCTGTCGCCGGAGCAGGCCCTGCGCCAGTTGCTGCAAGGCAGCGGCCTGGACTACCAGATCGACTCGGGCTCGGTGACATTGCATCCCCTCGCCACTGGCACCGGTGAAGCCGGTTCACCCCTGGAACTTGGCGCGACCGCGATCCAGGTGGTGGGCGACTGGCTGGGCGATGCCAACGCCGAAGTGGTGCAGAACCATCCCGGTGCGCGTACCGTGATCCGGCGCGAGGCTATGGTAGAGCAGGGCGCGATGAACGTCGGTGACGTGCTGCGCCGGGTGCCTGGGGTGCAGGTGCAGGAATCCAACGGTACCGGTGGCAGCGATATTTCCCTCAACGTCGGCGTACGCGGTCTGACATCGCGCTTGTCGCCGCGCTCCACAGTGTTGATCGACGGCATTCCTGCGGCGTTCGCACCCTATGGCCAGCCCCAGTTGTCGATGGCACCGATTTCCGCCGGTAACCTGGAGAGCATCGACGTGGTACGCGGCGCCGGTTCCGTGCGGTATGGCCCACAGAACGTCGGCGGCGTGATCAACTTCGTGACCCGGGCGATCCCCGAGACCTTTTCCGGTGAGGTCGGCACCACCCTGCAGACCTCGTCCCATGGCGGCTGGAAACATGTCGACAACGCATTTATCGGCGGCACCGCAGACAACGGCATTGGCATGGCGCTCCTGTATTCCGGGGTCAATGGCAACGGTTATCGCGACAGCAACAACGGGAACGACATTGACGATGTGATCCTCAAGACCCACTGGGCGCCGACCGATCAAGACGATTTCACCCTCAATTTCCATTACTACGACGCCAGCGCCGATATGCCCGGCGGCCTGACCCAGAAGCAGTTCGACGCCAACCCTTACCAGTCGGTGCGCGACTGGGACAACTTCAGCGGCCGGCGCAAGGATGTGTCCTTCAAGTACATCCGCCAGATCGACGACCGCACCCAGGCCGAAGTGCTGACCTATTATTCCGACAGTTTCCGGGGCAGCAACATCGCCAACCGTGACCTGAAAACCCTCAGCTCCTACCCGCGGACCTACTACACGTTCGGCATCGAGCCACGGGTGTCCCATGTGTTCGAGCTGGGCCCGACCACCCAGGAAGCCAGTATCGGCTATCGCTACTTGAAAGAGGGCATGCACGAGCAGGCCACCAGTCTCAACCTGATCAACAACGTGCCGACGCCGGGTGGCCAGAGTGACGGCCATGTGTACCAGGACCGCACCGGTGGCACCGAGGCCAACGCTTTCTATATTGATGACAAGATCGACGTGGGCAAGTGGACGATTACCCCCGGTATCCGCTTTGAAAGCATCCGCACCCAATGGCATGACCGCCCGGTGGTGGCGCTCAATGGTTCCCGCACCCAGGAGAAGCACCGCGCGATCAAGAACAACGAACCGTTGCCGGCGCTGAGCGTGATGTACCACGTGTCCGATGCCTGGAAGCTGTTCGCCAACTATGAAACATCCTTCGGCAGCCTGCAGTATTTCCAGCTGGGCCAGGGCGGAAATGGCGACCAGACGGCCAACGGCCTGCAACCGGAAAAGGCCAAGACCTACGAGATCGGCACCCGCTACAACGACAACGTCTGGGGCGGCGAAGTGACGCTGTTTTACATCGACTTCTCCGATGAGTTGCAATACGTCAGCAATGACGTGGGCTGGACCAACCTGGGCGCGACCAAACACACGGGTATCGAAGCTTCGGCCCATTACGACCTGGCCGACCTCGACCCACGTCTGGAGGGCCTGAGTGCCAATGCCGGCTTTACCTACACCAAGGCGACCGCTGAAGGTGATGTGGCGTTCAAGGGCCGTGACCTGCCGTTGTACTCCCGGCAAGTGGCGACCCTGGGGCTGCGTTATGCCGTCAATCACTGGACCCATAACCTGGACGCGTATGCCCAGTCCGGCCAGCGCGCGCCAGGCACCACCAACACCTATATCACCGAACCGACCGCCGACGGCCAGTACGGGGATATCCCGGGGTATGTTTCCGTCAATGTGCGCAGTGGCTATGACTTCGGCCCGCAACTGTCGAACCTGAAGTTGGGTGTTGGGGTGAAAAACGTGTTTGACCAGCAGCACTTCACCCGTTCCAGCGACAACAACGCCGGGATTTACCTGGGTGAGCCACGCACCTTCTTTGTACAGGCGAGCGTGGGGTTCTGACGGGGAATCGTCGCCTGCCGGCGACGATTTTTCTATTGATGGGGGGCGTCGCTGCTGACGCCCTTCCACGCGCTTTTCCTCTTGGCCTTTCTCTTGCTCCTTACGATCCTTCAGCCGAGGTTGAAGGGGACGTTGGCGGGCTTCCTACCTTTTTTAGGCGATTTTCGTCGCTTTCCGGAACCGAACTCCCCCAGTCCGCCACAGACACAATTAGCCCACTGTGCACAGACATCCGGTGATCAATTTATCGCCTGGGTGCTTCGGACGGTGAGGTACATCGTGTCAACAAGCCGCACTGGAGAACATTATGTCGGTACCTGCGTTCAATCAGCCTGTCGTCAATCTACCGAATGACGCCATGCGTCACGAGGCCGAGGCCAACACCACGGGCGCTGCGGCGTCGGCCGCCGGGCCAGCCGCCAAGGGGCCTAGTTTCAGCGGGCCAGAGAGCAAGTCTGGGCCGGTGTTTGCGGCTGCGCAGCCGATGGCACAAGGCGCCGCCGGCGTACAGGCCGATGCTGCCCGGGGGGGCAGGCCCCCGCTCCCTGGGAGCCCGCCGCCAAGGCCGTTCCCGCAGCAACCCGATCCGATCTATTCAAAGCGCAGCCATGATCAGTTGGCCCAGCAACTTCTGGATAATTTCAAGGCGTTCAACGATCCGAAAAACCCGGACTACATTACGCCGCAGGGGTTGAAAGCAAAGGCTGAAACACCCCTGACAAAGTACCCGCACAAGAATCAGGACATCCGGCTGGCCAGGGAAATCATGAAGCGTCCGGACCTGCTCAAAGCGCTTGACCGTGATGGTCGTACGGGGGGGCTGGATGCTCAGATCAGCCGTCAAAACATCTATGACGTCATCCGCTCTGACAACCCCTTGAAGTACAAGGACGATGAACAACTCGCCAAGGACATGCTGAAGAATTTCAATCAGCTCAAAGGCAGTTTCTGGAGCAAAGACATCAAGGTCGCCGATCTCAATGCCAGGGCCCAGCGCCCGTTGACAGGTAACCCTCATCGGGACCAACTCACCCACCTGGCGAGGGAGGTCTTCAACCGCTCCAACCTGCTGCAACAAATGGACAACGTCGCTAGCCCCGACTATGACGGCAGAATCAGCAAGCGTGGGTTGAAGAAGTTGTCCCATTAAACCGCCGGTATTGCACTGGGAGCACACAACCGGGAAGCGCCGCGAGTCTTTCGCGGTATTTCCCGGTTCGACCAGGGTTGCCAGTCTTGCGGATGACCGCTCTGGCTGGGGCTGCACGTGTCCACTTATCGCCTGCCACTTCGCTGATCAGGAACTGTTTTCAGCGGTTTGCCACATAACGTGTATCTGACGGCCTTTATGACGCCGGCAGTTTCACTCAAAGAGAGGGTGTTGACATGACTTCAACGTCGTTTGGAACTCAAACTCCCGGCCTGCCGCAATCCCTTCTTGCTCCACCTTGCGAAAACACGACGCAGAGACAACTTTTCGATGCCCAGAATCAGGCTGTGCCGGGAGGGGAAGGCACCGAAGCCCAACGGGTAAGGAATTTTTCCGGCCAGTACACCTTCAAGGCCCCGGCGGCGGATGACTTCGCCAAAGGCATGCAGTCCTACCGCGCCACTGCCGTCCCAACCACCACCATGCAGACGCCTGCGGGTACGACGAGCGGGTTGATCAATGCCATAAAAGCCTTGCTGGGCGGTTCTCGATCAGGAGCATTGTCGCCCCGAGAACCTGACTGAGGGCCGCGCCCAGGACTGACCATTGTTTACATACAGACATCGAAATTGATCGGGTGCCCCGGAACCATTGCCGGTGGTTGGCCACATACTTTGCGCTTGCTGGAAACCCACCCTTGCACTGACGGTGGTGGCAGCCGGTCTGAGTATGGATCTAGAAAAGGTGGATATGAACATGGCAATTGACGGTGGGGTACCTCTCCTGCGGCCCGATGTTACGAGCCGCCATGAAGCGATACCGGATGACGCACAACAGAAAGCTCATGCTGCTTCAAGCGAGACCACGCCGCGTGGCTGGCAGGCCGATAATCAACCTTTGCCCAGCACTATCCGCTCTTCGGGATTCCGCCGCCCGTTGCGGTGGGCCACGCCCGATGAGGTCATGCTGCATCATCAGGAGCTGAGAAACGCGCCCTCGACGCGTACCCCCAATGTGAACCCCTATACCCAATTGCCGGACCGCCAGTTAGTCAAGGCACTGGGTGACCATTTTTCCGTGCTGGAAAATTTTCATGAAAAATGAAGGACTGAAACTGTCGTCGCTGCGGCGAATTGCCAGTGCAAAAATGACTGACACACCGGCGCTCAACAACGCCATTCTGCTGGCCAGGGCACTGGTCCAGCGCCCGCGGTTGATCGACGCGATCCTTGACGAAGAGGGGTTTATAACGCGGCAAAGCCTGGAGCGGGCGGTACAGGGTGTGTTTGGCAACAGCGACCCCAATGCCTTCAGTCCGGATCCTTTTCACGCCAAGACCAATGTCGAGTTGGTGCTGGCGTTCAGGGCCGCTTTTGATGAACTGCGTGACAGATCCCGGGACCGCACGGGCTTTTTTGAGAGTGTCGGCTACGTCCAGATCGAACGGCTTGTGTCAATCAGTAAGGATCCGGATGAAACGGACCAGAATGGTGCCGTTATCCGAGACCCTGCCACGGGGCTACCGAAAAAAATGTACAGCGAACAACTGGTGTATATGTCAAAAAACCTGGTGGACCGTCCCAGGCTTTTGAGTTCCCTGGAACGCATCCATTCTGGCTGGCGACGCATTTACGGTAGTCATTACCAGAAGGGATGGCTGAGCAACAAAGACCTTGACGGCTGGCTTGAAAACACTAGAGACCTGTAGCGCCTGGGGGCCTTACACCCGCAGTATTTTGCCGCTGATCGCCACCGCCAACAGCAGCACGGCGATCAACACAAAGGCCACGCTCAGGCTGCTGCCGTGGGCGATAAAACCAATCAGCGCGGGGCCTGCGAGAATACCGGCATATCCCAGGGTGGTAATGGCGGGCACCGCAATGTGCTCCGGCATGACCGTTTGCTTGCCCACCGCGGTGTACAGCACCGGCACGATATTCGAACAGCCGGCACCGACCAGGGCATAACCCAGCAGGGCGGTTTCCCATGCCGGGAGCAGGGTGGCCAGCAGCATGCCGGCGGTGGCCAGCAAACCACCGATCACGATCACCCGTTTGGCACCCAGGCGGCGCACAATGGCATCGCCGGTCAGGCGGCCGAGGGTCATGGTCAAGGCAAACGCCGCATAACCCAGGCCCGCGTAGGCTTCGTCGAGGCCGCGTTCGTCGCTGAGAAACACCGCGCTCCAATCGAGCACGGCACCCTCTGCCAGGAATACGATAAAACACAGGCAGCCGATAAACAGCACCACCCCATGGGGGATGGCGAAGGCCGGGCCGGAGCTTTCGCTGCCGTAGGGCAACAAGTGCGGGGCCGCCTTGAGCAAGGCGCCCAGGGTAATCACGATAACCACCAGGGTGGCCGAAAGCGGTGACAGCCCCAGGCCGAGCAGCGCACTGACACCTGCCGCCCCCACAATCCCCCCCAGGCTGAACAGCCCATGGAAGCCCGACATCATGGTTTTGCCACTGGCCCGCTCAACAATCACTGCCTGCAGGTTGACGGTGGAGTCCACCGTGCCCAGGCCTGCACCAAACAGAAACAATCCGGCCATCAGCAAGGGTATCGAGCTGACCGTGGCCAGCATCGGCAAGGCCACGCAGAGCAGCAGCGTCCCGGCGCTCAACACGCGGCGGCAGCCGAAGCGTGACGCCAGCGCGCCGGCCATTGGCATGGCAATGATCGACCCCACTCCCAGGCACAACAGCAACAGGCCCAGGGTGCCTTCGTTGAGCTGCGCGCGGGCCTTGGCATAGGGGACCAACGGTGCCCAGGCCGCGATGCCGAAGCCGGCAATAAAAAACGCGATACGGGTCGACATTTGTTCCAGGCGTCCCGGAACCACAGGCGCCTGGGGGGTGATGGCAGTCATGAATATCCTTGGTTTTGCGTTCAGCGAACGATGTCCAGCGCGACATCCTTGCACATCAGGCCCTATCGAGCGAGCCAGGTTCCCTTGCGGGCCGCGAAGTTTTTACTGACAACACGGAACACTTTTACCGTTGATCACCACACAGAGGTTATCGGGCCTGCTTGAGGTGGTCTGGAGGGTGCGTAATCCCTGTGAGTAGCGTTGAACCCCAGGCTGCTTGCACAGGATTACCACCTTCCAGGCCACTTCTGCGCGTGGGTCAGTTGGGGGTTGGGAGATATGCCCTGACTTGCACCACGTCGGCGCCAGCGACCCGCACCAGGAGGGTGCCACGGGGCGTGGTTTCCTGGCCGATGTAACTCTCCACCAGCACCCGATCCGCAGCCGTGGCGTGCAGCGATAGCTTATGGGGTTTGCGCAGCAGCTTTCGAGCCTGGGCGTCCACCGGGAATGACGGCTGGCCCCGGCGCACACTGTCGCAAAACGCTACTGCCACGGCCCGTGGCGGCGGTGGTGGCGGCGAGGGCAGGTTGGCTGCGGTGAACAGCAGGTTGAGCTGCTCGGCAGTGGCGACGGCACGGGGGAAACCGGTAAAGGCCGAGGCCACCAGCAGCAGTTCAGTCAGCTCCCCAGGCGCCAGGCCTTGGGCCAGGCTGGTCTTGAAATGCACGCTCAACGGCGGGCCGACCATACCGGCGGCGACGATCGCGGCAAAGATCGCTGCTTCCTGCAAGCGCGGATCAAGGCCCGGGCGCTCGTGCAGATAGCCGTACACCACACCGACCGCCAATTCGCCCAGGGCCGGCGCGGTATGGAACAACGCATCCAGGCGTGCGCCGCCATCCGGTACCCGCTCAATGAATGTTTTGCGGCCGGCGCGGTAAAGCGTTTCAACGGGGCTCTGCGGGGCAAGTGTCTTCATGGTGCATCCTCCAGGAAAATGAGGACGGCGTTTGCTCGACTGCGCACGGACTTCGGCCTGATGAAAACGTCCATCCAGGGACACAGGAGTGTAGGGCGCGCTGGTTTTTTTGCCACGCTCGGCGCGCTCGCTGTTGGTGTCCTACGCTGAGATCGCCCACAATCGCCAGGCACTTTTCCCATGGCTGACCATCGGCGGATGCTGAGGTGATCTCACAATGACCCTGTTCTACGACGCTCGCGGCAATATCTACGGTGTTGCCAGCCCGGCCCTGTTGCGCAGCCGGGGTATTGCCGTGCCCGATAACGCCGCCCTGGCCGCCAGCACTCGCCAGGCGTGGACGGGGCTGGCGATAGCGTCCGAATGTGGCTGGGGGACGTCGCTGCGCCCAGCCGAGGCCAAGGCCTATCGCTGCGACGGTTTGCTGGTCGGGCCGTTCCAGGCTGCACCGCCGTATGACCTGCTGATCGTCAATACCGACGGTTCCCTGGCTGAGCGCAGCGGCAATGGCTTGACGATCTTTGCCCAGGCCCTGACGGACGCGGGGCTGATGACCCAGGCCTGCGAGCTACGGGTACACCACGATCAACCTGATGGGGTGACGCCGCTGGTGACCGGGGTTGAACCGGCGGTCTATGGGCAGCTCCATGGGTTCTGGCTGGCACTGGGGCAGCCAGCATTCGGGCCGCAGGCAGTGGCAGCGATGGGGCCGGAAAGCGCCGAGCCTGGCCCAGTGAATGAGCTGGCTGCGATCAACCCGCAATGGACCCGCAGCCAATTTGTGCGTATCGGCAACCCCCATTGCGTGACCTTGGTCGAACACGTATCGGCCTTGCCGGACAATCGGCAGATGCACCAACCTGATCTGTTCGAGCCGTTGAAAGCGATTGCCTTCGCTCCTCCCGCAGGTAATGGCCGGCCCTGTGCGGCCGGGGTCAACCTGCAATGGGCAGCGCGAGACTCTGCCAATCGGCTGATTGCCCGGGTGTTCGAGCGCGGTGAGGGGCCCACGGCATCCTCCGGGACCAGTGCCAGCGCAGTGGCCTGTGCGGCATGGCGGGCGGGTTGGGTCAAGGCGGGAGAGGTGGCCGTGGTGATGCCGGGCGGTACGGCGCCGGTGCGCTTGCACGTTCAGGCAGATGCGCTGCTGGGTGTCAGCCTGTTCGGGACCGCGATGCTTCAAGGCTGAGGTACGTGATGGCTTAACTAAGTGTCAGTTGTTTCTTTATTGTTTAGTTATTGTTTGAAGCGTCGCGTAAGGAAGTTCCTGCTGTTACGGCTTGCTTTGTTTTGAGGATTTCTCATCTTGTAAAAGAGACTTCCATTGTGTCCGTACGAAACTTCTTTTTTATTTTCAAAGCGCCGAATTCTCGTGGATCTCGCTAATCTTTAGAGCGTTCAGGCACTTCTTTGGCCGCAGGTTTTTTTTTGCGGGAGGGAGTATTTCAGTCAGATAGTGGATGGCGGGTAACGACGGATGGTGAGTGCGTTTGTTTCGTCACGTTTCAACTTTATTGTTCAAGGCATGGAGACAGACTTCCAAGTACTGGCATTCAAAGGCCGCGAAGCCCTTGACCAGCCCTACTTCATCGAAGTGCAACTGGTCAGCGAAAACCCCGGCCTTGACCTAGAAGCATTGCTGCACCAGCCGGCCTATCTAGGCTTCGGTGAAATGGGCGAAGGTTTGCACGGGCAGGTGTATGCCGTCGGTCGTGATGACCCCGGGGGCCGGCTCACCCGTTATCGCCTGACCCTGGCGCCGCGTCTGGCGTGGCTGGAACATCGGCGCGACCAGCGCATCTTTCAACAACGCAGCGTGCCGCAGATCATCGCGGCCGTGCTCGAGCACCATGGCATCCTGGCCGACGCGTATGCCTTCGAGTTGGGGCCGGTGGTCTATCCGCCCCGCACGTTCTGTGTGCAATACGCGGAAACCGACCTGCACTTCCTCCAGAGGCTGTGTGAGGAGGAGGGGATTCACTACCACTTTCGCCACAGCCCGGACGCCCATGTATTGGTGTTTGGGGATGACCAGACGGTGTTCCGTCGCTTGCCTGCACAGTTTTATCGCCCTGCCAGCGGGCCGGCCGCCGAGGCACGGGTGATCCAGCGTTTCGATGTGCGCCTGGCGACGCGCAGCCGCCAGGCAGTGCGCCGTGATCACGATTTCGAGCATCCTTCACGGCGTTTGCAGGAACACGCCGGGGCTGCATCGGTGCTGCCTCTTGAGGACTACCATTACCCCGCCGGGTTTACCGGCCATGCGCGGGGTGTGCAATTGGCGCGTCGCAGCCTGGAGCGCCATCAGCGCGACCGTCACCGGGCCTTGGGCAAGAGTGATCAACCGGCGTTGTGCAGTGGTCATTTCCTGCCGTTGCACGATCACCCGCAGCCTGCCTGCAATGACTTGTGGCTGCTTACGTCGGTGCGTCACGAGGGGTATCAACCCCAGGTGCTAGAGGAGGCGATGCCCGCTGGCGACAGGTTCCAGGGCTATCGCAACCGCTTCAACGCCACGCCCTGGCGTGCGATCCACCGCCCGGCGCTCAAGCATCCCAAGCCAACCATTACCGGCAGCCAGACAGCCACTGTGACGGGCCCGGCGGGCGAGGAGGTGCATTGCGATGCCTACGGCCGGGTGAAGGTGCGTTTTCACTGGGATCGCCTGGACAAGGCCAGTGATAAAAGCAGTTGTTGGGTACGGGTGGCCTCCGGCTGGGCGGGCGACGGTTTTGGCGCGGTCATGACGCCCCGGGTCGGCATGGAAGTGCTGGTGACCTTCCTGGAGGGCGACCCGGACCGGCCATTGATCAACGGTTGCCTGCCCAATGCGCGGCACATGCCGCCTTATCCACTGCCGCAACACAAGACCTGCAGCGTATTGCGCAGTCGCAGTTCCCCAGGTGGTGCGGGCGGCAACGAACTGCACCTGGAGGACCGCCTGGGTGAAGAGCTTATCTACCTGCGGGCCCAGCGGGACTGGCAGCAGCAGGTAGGCCGTGACAGCCACCTGGAAGTCGGCGGGGAGCGGCGGGAAACCATTCGCGGCCCGAGCACGGTGCGCCTGGAAAGCGCCGAACAGCGACATGTCAGTGGTGATCGCAAGGTGGTCCTGGGTGCGAGCGATCACCTCCAGGTGCAGGGCGATAGCCTGGCCTATATCGGCCAGGCCCTGGTGATCGAGGCAGGGCAACAGGTTCATCTCAAGGCGGGTGCCAGCCTGGTGATCGACGCTGGCGCGCAGTTGAGCCTCAAGGCCGGAGGCGAGCACGTACTGATCCAGGCCGGTGGAATCTTCAGCAGCCGCCCGATTACCCAGGGTGGCCAACCGGCCGTTGCGCGCTCGGCCAGCCCTGCGGGTGCGGCCGTCAGCGGTGCGGAAATTTCAGCGGCCCAGGCTGTCGTCATGAGCATGGCCCGGCAACTGGATGCGGACTTCTGCCCGGTATGTGAACGCTGCCGCGAAGGCGTGTGCGACATCCGCGGGAGGGCGGCCTGATGCTGCGTACACCGGGCCAATGGATGACCCAACAGCAGCAGGCAGGACGCCGGCTGTGTTTGATTCTTGAGGGAAACAGCAACGCCCGTCAGCCGCTGATGGCGCCTCGCAACCTGGGGCAATGTTGCAGCCTTTACGGTGGCAGTGCAGTGGCGGCACTGGCGGCTGACGGGCCGGTGATCCTGCTGGTGGAGCAGTTCGATGAGCCTGCGCTTGTGGGGTTGCTCGAGCACCCTGAGATGAACTGGGGCTGGCTGGGCAGCTTGCCCGACGGGGACCTGGGCGACGTCATCGAGCATTGGCAGGCGCGGATGCTGGTGGGGCCACCGGGCAATCAGGCCCTGTACCGTTTCCACGACAACCGCACCCTGGGGCGTGCGCTGACCAGCGTGCCGGTAGCGCAATGGCCGGCCTATCTCGGGCCACTGATCAGCGTCTGCTACTGGCACGAAGAGCAATGGTGCTGCGCCAACAACCCAGCGCCCGGAAAGTACCCGATACCCGACCCCGCTCCTTGGCTCAACATCCCCAACCCCCAGGCCTCGGCCATTCTGCAGGCCAATATCCTGCGCTACCTGCTGGCCGAACACAGCGAAAGCCTTGCGGCGTTGGTCGAGTTCCAGGATCCAGGGGGATGGCTGGCCCAGGTACTGGACGAGGCCCGCAGTTGGCAATGGTACGGCGCTCTGCAACTGGAGTTTTTGGTGGTGCGGCGTTTGGCAGAGGCAACCGGGCCCAGGGTGATTCAGTGGCAGCCGCTGAAGGGGGAGGCGCCGGAGGAACACTTCAGGCGGGTGGCTGAGCAGTGGCGCACGTTGGGGCAAGCATGAGTAACCAGGCGTGTGGAGTTCTGCTGGTGCTGGGTATGGCCTGGACATCGGGGTGTGCGGTGGTGCCCGTTGATCGCTTTACCTTGGAGTTGGATTTGCCAGCCAATTTCCGCGTTAAAAGCGCCGCTAACTACAGCCCCGCAGCAGGTGAACGTTGCACCTTGCCTTGGCGTCGAGGCAAAAGGCCCGAGCGGAAGATTTTTAGTGTTCCCTACAGCCCGGTAGCCAGCCGCGTGACCCAGACGCTGCCCCTGACTGAAACAGTCGAAGGCTGCCCGTTGGTATTGCGCAGCGTGGAGTTTGATTTTTATGCGCGGTGGGGCGCGCGCGATACGGATGTTGGCGGAGATATTGCGGCTATCCATATTCAGGATCGTTTAGACGCGGATGGGCCGGGGAGGCCTGAGTCGGGGGTGCTGGAGTTGCAAGCACGATGCAGGTGGTTCTTTCGCACAGTGGGGCCGGTGCATGCGATCAGGAAAATCCTCATGTGCAGATCAGTGGACGCAAATGGGCTTTCAGGTAAAGCGTCGGCAGGCGGCGCTGTGCAACGAAATCGACTGGCGGGGCAAAAACTCAGGCTGGTGTTGAACCTGTCTGACGAAGAGCTGCCTGCCTTTGACGATAACTGGGTAGCTGTTCCAAACGGCTGGAGGCGGTGCCGGGGTGAGAGTTTCGAAGATATGTTCGCGTACTGCCGGGGCAATACGACCGACTTCAAACCTATAAAAATGCCTGACGGACGTATCTGTGATGTTTATCCAACGTGCAACTAACAGGGAGTGAAGTTATGGAGTTGGAGGCATGGAAGCAGGAGTTTTTCAGTGACAAGATGCCGGCGTGCCCATTGCGAGGGCACTGGGTGAGTTTTTGTTTGGTCGATGAAACCGGCAATGGCAAGAATTATGGGGGGCTGCCGTACTCGTTCCATGACAGTGCCGGGCAACAATACAGCGGTAGATTGAATGGAGAGGGCTTCGCCAAAATAACGGATTTTTACTGTGGTCCTGTGGTGCTTACGTTGGATGAACCCTATACCGGGACAGAAGCACCGTATCACCGACTGACGACGCGCCTGACTTACAAACTACCCATCACCGAACTTCAGGTTCGCGCCGAACGAAGCGAGTTTTCTACCGGGGATGGCCAGCGTCTCGAGGGCAACCCAGCAAGACGACAAGCCGATCGGTTCTACCAGGTCGAAGTGCGCGATCTGGTTCGCCATGTTGCCCACCTGCCACCGCTGGCGCCACGGTCTCACGGCCCCCAGCCACATGCCCTGAAAATGATGGCCGACCTTGGGTTTGGCCCACCCCAGCCCGAGTTGTCGGGCGTGGTGCTGTTCCCCAATCAGCACACGGCGCTGGAAGTCCGACCCTTGCGGGCACTGCGCCCGATGCTGTCGAGGGACGACGAATTCTGTGCCTTGAACCTGTACCAACTGGCATTGATGGCGACCTTGAGTTACTGCCGTTTTGGCCAGGAGCCGGCCACTCACCCGCAAGATGAAGTCCATTTTCCTCTGGACCCCAGCATCGGCCATCTATTTGCTGAAAAACTCGCGGGGTATCAGCAGGCCTGGAGGGTTGATGCCGAGCAAGTCCGGCGTTTTTACCCGCTGTATGAGGATGTCCCATACTCGCGGCGTTTCGAGATCCTGCCCTTCGACCCTCAGTTGTATCCGCAGAACAGTCCGCAGTTGGAGGCGAGGCAGGAGCATCCGGCGCGTCTGCATTTTTTCGATGACGAAGAGCAGGGTACCGATACCCAGGCCTTTATCAGCCATCACGATGAAGTGGTACTGATTGCGGTGCGGGGCACGGCCAGTGCGGCGGATGGCCTGCGTGACGCGAATGCCCACCAGGTACCTTTCGCGGACGGCATCGGTAAGGTCCATGAAGGCTTTTACCAGGCGTACCGTGCCTTGCGTGACTTTGTATTGCGCTATCTGGATCAGTTCTACAGCGGCCAACGCATCGTGATTTGTGGCCACAGCCTGGGTGGGGCCATCGCTTTGTTGCTGGCCGAGGGACTGCGCCGGGTCAAGGATGCCGACTACAACGTGTTGCTGTACACCTACGGTGCTCCGCGCGCCGCCGATGCTGAATTCACAGGGGGAGCGGCTGCCCTGGTCCACCATCGTATCGTCAACCACAATGATCCGGTCCCCAGCGTGCCGGCGACGTGGATGAACACCACGGCCAAGCTATGGGTGCCGGGCGCTGTGACCTTATTCGGCGCGCCCGCGCCGGGAGGCCTGTTGTTTGCTGCGGGGCTGGTGCGGCTCGGTGGCCAGCCCTATCGGCATCACGGCGAGCAGCAACACTTCATGCCGATCATCCTGGCGGACGGCACACAGTCCTCGGTGCTGTGGCAGCCCGGTTGTGCGTCGGTGCAGGAGGCGGCGTGTAATCGCGCTTTGCGTTTGCACGGTGATATGCCCGATCGTGACAACCTGCTCAAGCAACTGTTCCAGGCCAGCCAGCACTTCATGGTTGCCAGCTACGTGCCGGCGGCGTGGGCCACGTTACGCCGCTGGCAACAGACACTGGATACCCGCGGCTCCCTGGTGACGGCACGGGAGTACGCATTGATCGACCACGCGCTGAGCACCCTGCGCCGACAACTGCAGGACAAGCGGCTTGAGCTGCACCGTCGCAGCCCGGCGAACGGACGCGGCCATGAGCATTACGATGCCTTGACCGCTGAAATCGACCGATTGCAAACCAGTCGCCAGCGTCTGGAAAGCCTGCGCTGGCGCCGTGTGGAAGGGCGCGATGTATACGGCAGTCACGCTTCATCCTCAAACCTGCAACCCAGCCTGGCTCGTTGGTTCAGCCACCCGGAAAACCATGAGTTGCCCCAGGTGGCAAGCATCCCGCCGGCCTTCGAGGGCGATCGGGACAAGGGCCAGACACTGGACCTGGACTCGATCGTTTAGCCTCGCGGGTTACAAAAATGTCACCTGCGCTGGCTGGCGTTTCATCAACACTTTGCCGTTGCGGATCGAATACAGCGCCAGGCCCTGGCTGCGAATGACTTCATAGTCGCTGTTTGCCGACAGGATCAGCAGGTTCGCCGGTCGCCCGGGCTCCAGGCCGTAGCGGTCGCCCAGGGCCATGGCTTTGGCGCTGTTGTCGGTGACCAGGTCCAAGGCCCTTTGCAGGTTGCTGTAGCCGAGCATATGGCAGATATGCAGCCCGGCCTCGAGCACCCGCAGGATATTGCCGTTGCCCAGTGGATACCAGGGATCGACGATGGAGTCCTGGCCAAAGCAGACGTTCATGCCGGCCTCCAACAGTTCGTTGACCCGGGTCACACCCCGGCGTTTCGGGAAGTTGTCGAAGCGGCCTTGCAGGTGAATGCTTTCGGTGGGGCAGGAAACAAAACTGATGCCCGAGTGGCCCAGCAGGCGGAACAGCTTGGCGCAGTAGGCATTGTCGTAGGAACCCATGGCCGTCGTGTGGCTGGCGGTGACCCGGCTGCCCATATCGCGACTGCGGGCTTCTTCGGCCAGCACTTCGAGGAAGCGCGAGTGCGGGTCGTCGGTTTCATCGCAATGCACGTCGACCAGGCAGCCGGTGCGTTCGGCCAGGTCCATAAGGAACTTGACCGAGCTGACCCCTTGGTCGCGGGTGTACTCGAAATGGGGAATGCCGCCCACCACATCGGCGCCCAGGCGAATGGCTTCTTCCATCAGTTCGCGGCCATTGCGGTAGGACTCGATGCCTTCCTGGGGAAACGCCACGATCTGCAGGTCGATCAGGTGGCCGCTCTCCTGGCGGACTTCGAGCATGGCCTTGAGTGCGGTCAAGTCCGGGTCGGTGACGTCCACGTGGGTGCGCACATGCTGGATACCATGGGCCGCCAGGGCCTGGATGGTCTGCTTGGCGCGGGTCTTGGTGTCCTCCTGGGTGATGGTGGCCTTGCGCTCGCCCCAGCATTCGATCCCTTCAAACAGCGTCCCGCTCATATTCCAGCGCGGCTCGCCGGCGGTGAGGGTGGCGTCGAGGTGGATATGCGGCTCGACAAATGGCGGTACCACCAGGTTGCCAGCGGCGTCCAAGTCGTCCGGCCCCAGGGTCGGCGCGGCGGTTTGTGGGGTAATGCTGGCGATCCGGCCATGTTCCAGGTGCAGATCATGCAGGCCTTCACGGTTGCGCAGGCGGGCGTTGATGATATGCATGGGCAAGTTCCTCTTGGGCAAAAAGCAATCAGGCAGACAGCCGCCAGATCATCAGCGCGACGCCGATGTCCAGACGGTCATTGGGGTTGTCCAGCGACAGCCCGCACAGGGCCTCGATGCGCTGGACGCGATGGGTCAGGGTGTTGCGGTGGACCGCCAACCGCAGGGCAGCAGCCACAAGGTTACCATTGTCCAGGAACCACGCTTGCAGGGTCGGCATCAGGCTCGGGCCGTGACGTTGATCATGGCGCAGCAGGGGCCCCAGGCGTTCCTGGAGAAACTGGTCGAGCAACCCGCGATCGCGCACTGCGCTCAGTAGCTTCAGCACCCCGAGTTCATCGTAGACACAGATACCGGCATGTTCACCAAAGCGCCGGGCGACCGCCAGCGCCTGGCGCGCTTCATCCAGGGCCTGGGCCAGGCCGGCTGGCGGATGTTTTGCCGCGCTCAAACCGATGCACAGCTTCAGCGGGGCCAGGCGCAGGTTCAGGGGCCTGAGCCAGTTTGCCAGGCGTTGCCGGTTGTCATCGGTGGGCAGTAGCAAGGTCCACTGCCCAGCCCTGCCGAGCACGGGCAGACGCGAAGGATGCTCGGCGGCGAACTGGCGCAATCGGCGAGTAATGCCATCGTGCTGGCGGGCCAACTGGGCTTCGGCATCCGCGGCCGCGGTTTGGGCAAATAGCGCGTCGCCACCGTCCAGTTGCAACTGCACCACTTGCCAATCCCCGTCCAGCGGCATGCCCAGCTGGCTGGCGCGATGCAGGAGCAGGTCGAGGGACTGATAGTCGCCCGCCAACAGGCGCTCCAGCACCTCATGCCGTGAGCGTCCGAGTTGCTCGGCCTCGATCAGCGCGGAGCCGATGGCCTGGGTTACCAGGACCATCTTCAGGGAATAAGGCTGTTCGATCAGCGGCATGCCGACGGCGTCGGCAGCTTCCAGCAGCCCAGGGGGGATTGCCTGGATGTAAGCCGGCCCGGTCAGGATCACCAGGCCGGCGACTTGCCGCGCGCAGGCTTCGTCGAGCAAGCGCAAAAGGTTGGCCTCGTCACGGGGATGGTTGATGCCGGTGACGAACACCAGTTCGCCGCCCAGCACCCACTCGGCAATACCGCTGTTCTCGGCTACATAAGGCCAGCGCACGCCATTATCCAGGCCTGCGCTACCCGCCCGCAGGCTCATGCACTCCAGCCCCGGCAGGGCCAGTACATCCGCCACCGTCAGGCTCATGCCTGGGCGTCAGCCGATGGCACCCGCACCCGCAGGACGGCGGTGAGCGCGATGTAGGTAGCGGCCGCAGCGATAATCCCCACCAGTGGCGCAACCCACGGTGAGCTGAACGCCAGCACCGTACCCACGGCATAGGCAATCAGCCCCGGCCAATTGAAGGCCGGCAAGCGCACATCTGCCAGCCGTGGATAGTGGCCGCGGTAGCGATAGAAAAAGTCGGCCATGATCACCCCGCCAATCGGTGGGATCACCGTGCCCAGCAAAATCAGGTAGGGCACCAGCATGTCGTACATACCCAGCAAGGCAAGCAGGGTGCCTATCACTGCGCCGACCAGAGTCACGGTCTTGCGGCGCCTGGTGCGCAGCAGGTTGCAGCCGGCGACGGCAAAGTTGTAGATGGTGTTGTCCTGGGTACTCCAGATATTGAGCAGCAGCATGGCCATCGCCGCCATGGCGAAACCTTGCAGCAGTAACACCTCCACCACATCCGGTTGCTGATAGACGATGGCGCCGTAGGCACCGATCAGCACCATCAGGCCGTTGCCGACAAAAAAGCCGATCAGGCTGGCCAGCACCGCCACCTTGGCCGAGCGGGAAAAGCGCGTCCAGTTGGTGGCCTGGGTGGCACCGCTGACAAAGGTGCCAAACACCAGGGTAATGGCCGTGGACAAATCCAACTCACTGCTGGGCACCACGGCGAGCAAACCTTCCAGCCCGCCGACTTTTACCGTGGCCACCCACATCGACAGCAACAACAGCAGGCCCATGGCCGGGACTGCAATGTAAGAGAGAATTTCCAGCCCCCGATAGCCCACGTAGGCCGTGGCGCAGAACGCCAGGCCGAACAACACCATCAGTGCCAGTACGCTGCCCTGGCTCAACTCGAAATACTTGCCCAGCACCACGGCCGCCGTGGCGGTGCCCCAGGCGTACCAGCCAATCTGGGTGAAACCCAGGATCAGGTCACTCAACTTGCTGCCCACTTCGCCAAAGCAGAAACGCCCCATCAGCACCGAGTTCAAGCCGCTCTTGAAGGCGATGTACCCCAGGCCTGCGGCGTAGATACCCAACAGCAGGTTACCCAGGGCCACGACCCCGAGCATCTGGGTAAAACTGAAGGCCACCCCCAGCTTGCCGCCAGCAAACATGGTCGCGGTAAAAAAGGTGAAGCCCAGCAACACCATGGCCGTGGAGCCAAGGCCCTTGCGTGCATGCATGGGCACTTCGCTGAGAGGGTAATCGTTGCCCGGTTCGTTCTGCGTCATGTGCCGTTCCCCTGTGAGTGACGCAGGGCCTGTTGCAGCGCCCGTGCCAACTGCCGGGCAGTGATGGGTGCACGGTGGGAGCTGTGCAGGTTGCACAATATTTGGGGGTGGGTAGGGCAGGGAGGCGGGATGGCTTGTGGATTGTGCCCAGCCCGGCACTAAAGTGGTGCGGCGGTGATACAAATGGGATCACCGGTCCAGGGTGTCAGTCGAACAGGGTCTGGGTGATTTCCCCACGGTGAAAGGCGAAGGCTGCTTCAAGATCACTTTCGATGGTGCGGCCGCGTGACAGGGGCGGCAGGTTGTCGAGGCTGAAGAAGCCGACGTCGGTGGTTTCAAGCCCGACCGTTGGGGCGGTCTGATTTGTCCGGTCACAGAGAAAGTACAACTTGTAGAAGTCCCTTACATCGGGTGTGTACGGACCTTTGGCTTTGTGAGTAATGCTGTAGAGCACTCGTGCCGTGACGGTCAGCCCGGCTTCTTCGTGGATTTCCTTAATCACGTTCTCGGCCGCTGAAAAACCGACATCCGCAAATCCACCGGGGAGCGCCCAACAACCGTCCGTTGCCTCGCGCACCAGCAGGATGCGATCGCCTTCGATCACTGCACCTCTCACATCAATCAATGGCGTTGAGTAGCGTTGTGCGAAGTCCGAGACTAGGCCAGTAATACTTTCCAGAGGCACGTTACCCAACTGTGCGAGCATCGAGTGGGCGATATGGGCGATTTCCTCAAGGTGCTCACGGTCAAATTCGTTTTTGCAAAAATGCAACGCGGTAGAGGCCAGTGCCTGCAAACGCTTGGCCTGTGCCAGCCAGGTGGATTCCATGGTGTGGTTCCTTGGTTTGCTTCAAAACCTGGTTTTATTCGCTGCTATCGTCGAGGGCAAGCCAGGGATGGAGCAATCCATGGCTAGGGAGGTGTCCCCTCGGTTTTGTAGAGGTGCTTTATTCACCGCGATAAATACAGCCACTGGTGCAGGTCTCATGGATACGAATGGCGCTGAGTTCCGGCAACAACGGCTTCAGCTCATTCCAGATCCACTTGGCCAGTACTTCGCTGGTAGGGTTTTCCAGGCCGGGGATGTCGTTGAGGTAGTTGTGGTCGAGGCGCTCATAGAGCGGCTTGAAAATCGCCTTGATCTCCGAGAAATCACGGATCCAGCCGGTATGCGGATCGAGGTCGCCGCTCAGGTGGATGGCCACCTTGAAGGAGTGGCCGTGCAGGCGCCCGCATTTGTGGCCTTCGGGGACGTGGGGCAGGCGGTGGGCGGACTCGAATGTAAACTCTTTGAAAATTTCCACGGTATGACCTGTAAGGCAGGAGTTTCTAGGGCTGTGTGCGATTGTCAGTGTGGGGTGAGCGCTTTATGGGCCCAGGTGACCGACTTGGCGCGCATTCTAACCTGTTTTATCGGGCAACCAGGCGGAGTGCGTAAAGCGCTGTTACTCCTGGGACCATAACGTTGTACTGACCTTGACCCCATCCCCACACGGCAATGAGCGCTGCGACCCTCGGCGCTCCAGTTCGGCATACGCACGGGCACACTGCACCTGGCTTTGGGCGGCGGCGTTATCAATGCTGATATTGCCGGTGGTTTCAGATACCAGGTTGCCGTTTTTCTCCAACCGGATCAGTGGCCGTTCGGGCTGCACTTCAAAGCGACTTTTCGTCGGTTCGGTGCTCAGTGCCAGGTCGGTGGGGGCTGCCGGCAACTGATCTTCGGTGACGCCATAGCGCGTGAGAAGCGAGAGATTGGGCAAGTCCTGCGCGCTTGCCTGGCCTGCTGCCAGAAGCAGGAACATACCAAGGCTGTACATTTTTTTGCGATTAGAATGCATGGTTGTATCTTTCCAAAGTTGTTTCCTGGTGGGCTGGATTGAAGAACAACTTATTATTATCGCAACCACGTTTAGGGCAGGGTGTATCCAGCCAGAAAGAAGAGCCGTGGCGGTTGCCGAACTGCGTACCTGGTTCATAAACCTTGAACGAGGAAGGGCTGAAACTGGTGTTACTGCAACCAGTAATCAGGGCGGTAGTGACGAGGCCCAGGAACTTTATGGGTTTCATAAGGGGGAGGTCCGCGTTGAATTTATCAGTGTTTTACAGGGTTGCCCGCAAGCCAGGCAGCTCATTCCAGGGCTAGGCTTCTTCGCTCTCGAACTCCAGCAAGTCGCCTGGCTGGCAATCCAGGGCGATACACAGCTTGTTCAGGGTTTCGAGTTTAACGCCTTTGATCTTTCCGTTTTTCAATAGCGATAGATTGGCTTCGGTAATCCCAATGGCATCTGCCAGTTGGTTGGAGCGAATCTTCTTCTTCGCCATCATGACGTCCAATCGAATGATGATTGTCATGGGTTAGATGATGCTTTTGTTTTCATCGTCGATAACTTTTGATTCGGCCACTGTTAATGAGAATGCACACAGAAAGATGCCTTGTATGATCGCATACATAGCGCCGGATGATACACCCAAGGTAAGGGTGAACCTACGCTCGCCGGGCGCTACGCCAATTTGCGGAAAAATAAGGCCTGGTGGCTCAGAGCGCAATCAAGCGCTCACCCAATCGGCCACTATCGGCCAGTTCAAGGAACTCATCGCCCAGCCGCTGGCTTTCACTCATCGCGGTTTGCCAGTACTGGTTGCGTCGCGCGTCATCCCCCATAAAGCGCTTGAAGTCGCTGCGATCCGGCAATTTGCCGTGGGGCAGGCGGGCCAGGTAGTCCCGTGAGGGGGCCACCAGCAACACATTCTGCAGACCCTGTGGGCTACTGCGCCGCCACGGCAGGCTCTTGTCGAACCAGCCGGGGATGACTCGATCAGTGAAGTGCGGGTACAGCACAATGTCATCGCCGTGGTAGGGCAGGTCGAGGTGGTAGTCCAGCAGGCCACCATCGCGATAGGTGCCGGCACCGGCGCCCGGCAAGTCGCGTACGCCTTGCATCACCATGGGGATCGAGCCGGACGCCAGCAGGGCCTGGCGCAGGTTGCCCGGTTCCAGGGCGAGAAAGCGCGAAGGGAAATCCGTGAGCGGGTGCAGTGGCGGCGCCTGGCGCGGGTCGTGGATGATCAGCCGTTCAAAATGCCGGGACAGCCGTGCACGGCCGCGCAGGTTATCGGCGATCACCGAGGACAGGCCCAGGCCCAGGCGCCCTCGGTGATCGTCGGCCAACAGGCCATGGCTTTTGACCACGACTATATTCAGGCGATAGTGCGGGTTATCCAATAGCGACGCATCGCGCCCGGCCAGCAGGTCGTCGAGCATGCGCTGGCAGCTCTGGCTGACCTCGGCCATGGTCACGCCCTTGGCAAAGCGTTGCTCGTTATATAGGCGCCCGAGGTCGAGCAGGCCCTGTACCGGATCCGGCAGGCAGGCACTGGCAAAGCGCCAGGAACCAATCGACGCGCCGATCAGCGCACGCTCGCGGGGGGCACGCGCCAGCCAGTCACCAAACAGCGCCAGGTCCAGACCCTGAATGCCCAGGGCCTTGGGACCACCGGCCGCGCCGGGCAGAATCCCCACATCGGCAGGCTGGAGGCCTTGTTCGCGAATGCGTGCAAAAGCGCGTTGGCCAGCCTTGAGCGTCAGGGCTGGGAACTTGATGTGAATGGCCGTCATACCGATCTCTGTGCAGGCGAGCCGGGCAGTATAGGAAATATTCCCCGGAGCCTGGCAAGGTGTTGTGGGACAATTGCCATGGTGGCAATTCAGTTTCAGTTAAGTTGCGACCCGTACTGTGGGGGCCGTAGGCAAAACATCCTGAAATGGAGAACGATCATGAAAACCCTCACAATTATCACCGCCAGTATCATCGCCCTCACCAGCGGCCTGGCCCAGGCGCGGGACCTGGGGCCGGATGAAGCGCTGAAATTGCGTGACGCTGGTACCATCCAGTCTTTCGAGAAGCTCAATGCCGCCGCCCTGGCCAAGCACCCTGGTGGCACGGTGCATGAAACCGAGCTGGAGCAGGAATACGGCAAGTATATTTACCAGGTTGACCTGCGCGATGCCCAGGGCGTCGAGTGGGATGTGGAATTGGACGCTGTCACCGGGCAAGTCCTCAAGGATCATCAGGATACGTAATGAAGGTAAATCTACGCACCGGCAGTCGACTGGCGCTGGTGCTCCTGGCCTTTTGCTCGGTGGTGGCTGCCCGGGACCTCAACCAGGATGAAGCCCTGGAATTGCGTCAGCAAGGGGTGATCCTGTCCCTGGAGCAACTGCTGCAGCAGGCCATGGCGCGGCATCCCGGCGCCAGGTTGCTGGAGGCGGAGCTTGAGAGCAAACACGGCAGTTACGTCTATGAGGTGGAGCTGGTGACCACCGATGGCGTGGTCCGGGAAATCAAACTGGACGCGACCACCGGCGCGCTGCTTAAAGACGAGGAAGATGACTGATGCGCCTGCTTCTGGTGGAAGACCACGTACCGTTGGCTGATGAACTGATGGCCGGGCTGAAAGCCCAGGGCTATGCCGTGGATTGGCTGGCGGACGGTCGCGATGCGGTGTATCAGGGGCGCAGCGAGCCGTATGACCTGATCATCCTCGATCTGGGCCTGCCTGGCTTGCCGGGGCTTGAGGTGCTGAGCCAGTGGCGCGCCGCCGCGCTGGCGACCCCGGTGTTGATCCTCACCGCCCGCGATTCCTGGGCCGAGCGCATCGCAGGGCTCAAGGCCGGGGCCGACGATTACCTGAGCAAGCCGTTCCACCCCGAGGAGTTGTACCTGCGCATCCAGGCCTTGCTGCGCCGTTCCCATGGCCAGGCCAACCAGCCGACCTTGCAGGCGGCGGGCTTGCACCTGGATGAAGGCCGTCAGTGCGTGATGCGCGACGGTGCCGAGGTGCAACTGACCGCTGCCGAGTTTCGCCTGCTGCGCTACTTCATGCTGCATCCCGAACAAATCCTCTCCAAAAGCCATCTGGCCGAGCACCTGTATGACGGCGAAACCGAGCGCGACTCCAATGTCCTCGAGGTCCACGTCAACCATCTGCGGCGCAAGCTCGGGCGCAGCGTGATTGAAACCCGGCGTGGCCAGGGTTATCGCTTTGGCGCCAGCCCCGCGTGAGGTCGATCCAGCGGCGGCTGAGCCTGGGGCTGATCAGCGTGATGGTGATCGTCGGCCTGGTGCTGGCGCAGACCAGCCTGTGGCTGTTCGAAGTGGGTCTGCAACGCTACCTGGAAGCGGGTCTGCGCAACGACAGCGAAAACCTGCTGGTGGCCCTGGTGCGTGGGCCCGGCGGCGTGCAACTGGATGAACAGCGCTTGTCACCGGCCTATCAACGGCCGTTTTCCGGGCACTATTTCCGTATCGACTTCGGCGACAACCACTGGCGCTCCCGTTCATTGTGGGACCAGGAACTGCCGCAACTGCCCCAGGCCGGCCTGAAGGGCAACCTGCAATTGGGCCCGGAAGGCCAGCAACTGCTGGTCCTGCGATCGGACTACAAGCGTTTTGGCCAGTCGATTTCCATCAGCGTGGCCCAGGACTACACGCCCGTGCGGGAAAGTTTTCGCCTGATGCGCCAGGTCGGCTTGGTCCTCGGGCTGGCGGCGTTGCTGCTGATCCTGATCCTGCAACGGGTCACCGTACGCCGGGCCCTGCGCCCGCTGGAAACTGCGCGCGAGCAGATTGCACAGCTGCAACAAGGCCAGCGCTCGCAACTGGATACCCAGGTGCCGGCGGAGCTGGAGCCGCTGGTGGCACAGATCAACCACCTGTTGGCCCATACCGAAGACAGCCTCAAACGCTCGCGCAACGCCCTGGGTAACCTCGGCCATGCCTTGAAGACCCCGCTGGCGGTATTGTTGAGCGTGGCTTCCAGCGAGCAGCTCAAGGACCAGCCGCAATTGGCCAAGTTGTTGCGCGAGCAGTTGCAGCAGGTGCAGCAACGGCTCAACCGCGAACTCAACCGCGCGCGCCTGGCCGGTGAAACCCTGCCCGGCGCGCTGTTCGACTGCGACAGCGAACTGCCGGGCCTGCTGGCGACCCTGAACATGATCCACGGCGAGCACCTGGAGTTGAGCTACCAGGTTCGCCCCGGCCTGCAACTGCCCTGGGACCGCGAAGACTTGCTGGAGCTCTTGGGCAACCTGCTGGACAACGCCTGCAAATGGGCGGATGCCGAGGTGCGTTTGAGCATTGAGCAGACCCCGGAGTGTTTTCAACTGATCGTCGAAGATGACGGCCCGGGTATTCCCGAGTCCCAGCGTGACCAGGTTTTCAGTCGTGGCACCCGCCTGGATGAACAGACCGCTGGTCATGGCCTGGGGCTGGGCATCGTGCGCGATATTGTCGATGTATGGGGCGGTACATTGCAGTTGCAAGAGAGCCCACTGGGCGGGCTCAAAGTGTTGATCGAACTGCCCCGGCGCCAAACCTGACTGGCGGATACGCGCGCCGATTTGCAACAAGACTTTTCTTACAGAACCTGGCTCGCGCAATTTCGCTTATAACAGCCACCACGCAGGCCGTGTGGAACAGGTGAAAGGCACCCTGGTTTTTTCTCTGTTTCGGCCACGGCAGTTGCTATAGCCCTCGCCAGCCGGTCACGCGGCTGCTCGGCACCTAACAAGAAAGATAAAAGGTGAACCCATGCAAATGACCAAACGCTTGAGCCTGTTTGCTGCTGCCGCAGCCCTTGTCGCCAGTTCCTCGGCACTTGCCGCCCCAACCTTTATCAATGTGCTGACCGGTGGCACCAGCGGCGTGTATTACCCGATTGGGGTGGCATTGTCACAGCTGTACAGCAACGGTATAGACGGATCGAAGACCTCGGTGCAGGCCACCAAGGCGTCGGTGGAAAACCTCAACCTGCTGCAAGCCGGTCGCGGCGAGCTGGCCTTTGCCCTCGGTGACTCGGTCGCCGATGCCTGGAATGGCGTGCAAGACGCCGGCTTCAAGGCGCCCTTGAAAAAACTGCGGGCGATTGCCGGCACCTACCCCAACTACATCCAGATCGTCGCCAGCAAGGAGTCTGGCATCACCACCCTGGAGGATCTGAAAAACAAGCGTATCTCCGTCGGCGCGCCGAAATCCGGCACCGAGCTGAACGCCCGCGCTATCTTCAAGGCTGCTGGCCTGAGCTACGAAGACATGGGCAAGGTCGAGTTTCTGCCGTACGCCGAGTCGGTCGAGTTAATCAAGAACCGCCAGTTGGATGCCACCCTGCAGTCCTCGGGCCTGGGCATGGCGGCGATCCGCGACCTGGCCGCGACCCTGCCAATAACCTTCGTTGCCATTCCGGCGGATATCACGGCGAAGATCGATAACGCTGCCTACCAGGGCGCGGTGATCCCGGCGGGCACTTATGACGGTCAGGACAGCGATGTAGCGACCGTGGCCATCACCAACATCCTGGTCAGCCATGACGGCGTGACCGATGAGGTGGCCTACCAGATGACCAAGCTCATGTTCGACAACCTCGATCGTCTGGGTAACGCCCACTCGGCGGCCAAAGATATCAAGTTGCAAGGTGCGGCCAAGGGCCTGCCTATCCCACTGCATCCGGGCGCCGAGCGTTTCTACAAGGAAGCGGGCGCACTGTAAGGCCCAGGTGGGTGCGGTGCGCGGTGCCAAGCGCTGCGCGCTGTGCCAGAGCGGTGAATAGCCTGGCGCGCACAACGCGCCAGGCTTGTTGGCATGTCGATGTTGTAACGTGGGAGTGACCTGCATGAGTGAGCAAGACCAAGGCCTTGCCGCCAGTCCCAGGGATTGGCCGCGAGCGCTGTTCTATGTCGCGCTGTTGTTTTCCGTCTTCCAAATCATCACCGCGGCCTTCCATCCGGTCTCCAGCCAGATTCTGCGGGCCGTGCATGTGGGCTTTCTGTTGCTGGTGGTGTTTCTGTGTTTTCCGGCGCGTGGCAATGCTCAGCCCTGGCAGCCGATGGCCTGGCTGCTGGGGCTGGCCGGAATGGCCACGGCGTTCTACCAGTGGTATTTCGAAGCCGACTTGATTCAACGCTCTGGCGACCTGACCGATAGCGATTTGGTCATCGGCCTGTTGCTGATTGTGCTGGTGTTTGAAGCGGCGCGGCGGGTGATGGGGATTGCCCTGCCGTTGATCTGTGCGCTGTTCCTGGCCTACGGCCTGTTCGGCCAGTACCTGCCGGGCGATCTGATGCACCGCGGCTATGCCATCGACCAGATCGTCAACCAACTGGCCTTTGGCACCGAGGGGCTGTATGGCACGCCGACCTATGTATCGGCCACGTACATCTTCCTGTTTATCCTGTTCGGTGCGTTCCTTGAACAGGCCGGGATGATCAAGCTGTTCACCGATTTCGCCATGGGCCTGTTCGGCCACAAAGTCGGTGGCCCGGCCAAGGTTTCCGTGGTGTCGTCGGCGCTGATGGGCACCATCACCGGTTCGGGGGTGGCCAACGTGGTCACCACCGGCCAATTCACGATCCCGTTGATGAAGCGCTTCGGCTACAAGTCGGCGTTTGCCGGTGGCGTGGAAGCGACCTCGTCGATGGGCAGCCAGATCATGCCGCCGATCATGGGCGCAGTGGCCTTTATCATGGCCGAGACGATCAACGTGCCGTTCTTCGAGGTGGCCAAGGCCGCGCTGATTCCGGCCATGCTGTACTTCGGCTCGGTATTCTGGATGGTTCACCTGGAAGCCAAGCGCTCCAACCTGCGTGGCCTGCCCAAGGACGAATGCCCGAACCCCTGGGCCGCGGTGAAGCAGCGCTGGTACCTGTTGATTCCGCTCTTTGTGCTGATCTACCTGCTGTTCTCCGGGCGCACGCCGCTGTTCTCCGGCATGGTTGGCCTGGCCCTGACGTCCATTGTGATTCTCGGCTCGGCGATCATCCTGCGGGTCTCGTCCAAGGTGATGCGTTTTGTCTTCTGGATCGTCCTGGGTCTGCTTTGCGCGGGCTTCTTCCGGCTCGGTATCGGCATGGTGTTCGGGGTGGTGGCGCTGCTGGTGGCGGTGTGCTGGTTTATCAAAGGCGGCCGCGACACCCTGACCATCTGCCTGCATGCACTGGTAGAGGGCGCACGGCACGCGGTGCCGGTGGGGATTGCCTGCGCCCTGGTGGGGGTGATTATCGGTGTCGTGTCGCTGACCGGGGTGGCTTCCACCTTTGCCGGCTACATCCTTGCCATTGGCCAGGACAACCTGTTCCTGTCGCTGGTGCTCACCATGCTCACTTGCCTGGTGCTGGGCATGGGGATCCCGACCATTCCCAACTACATCATCACCAGTTCGATCGCTGCACCGGCACTGCTGGACCTCGGCGTACCGCTGATTGTCTCGCATATGTTCGTGTTCTATTTCGGCATCATGGCCGACCTCACACCGCCGGTGGCATTGGCCTGTTTCGCGGCGGCACCGATTGCCAGGGAGAGCGGCCTGAAGATCAGCTTTTGGGCGGTACGCATCGCGGTGGCGGGGTTCGTTGTGCCGTTTATGGCGGTGTACGAGCCGGCGCTGATGCTGCAGGGCGATAGCCTGTTGGCCACACTGTATGTGGTGGCCAAAGCGTTGCTGGCCATTGGTATCTGGGGTGCGGTATTTACCGGCTACTTGCAAGCCAGGCTGAGTTGGTGGGAGCGCCTGCTGGGCTTCTTCGCCGGTGGTAGCCTGATTCTGGCGACGCCGTTAAGCGATGAAATCGGCTTCGTCATGGTGGGGCTGTTGATCGCACAGCACTGCTGGCGGGCCCATCGTGCCCAGGCGGCCACTGCGTGATCGGTCTGTGTCTGGGCTTGGCGGGCGCGGTATGGGCACAAGTGCCTACGCCTGTGTTCACCCTGGCCTGGACGCATACGATTGAGAAAGTGCGCTGGGAAGAGGATTACCGTGTAACGCCTGAGGGCCTGGTGTTGGGCGAGGCGCGGGTCAAGGGTTCCGGGGCCGGTATGGAGATCCCGCACGGCGCCGAACTGCGTGATGGCAGTTGGCATTACCAGCGTCAGTTGCCACCCTTGCAGCCCCTGCGCCTGGGCCGCACCCCCGAGGCCGGGGATTATCAACTGTGTTTCAACCAGCAGTGCCAGTGGCTGAGTGCCTGGCTCGGCCCGCCCCAGGCGAGCCAGCCGGCGGTAGAGCTGTGGGGGTGTGAGCTGGAGGTTGCGTCCAGCCCCCGGCCCCGCACCTTTTAACCGCGATCAGACCCGGAACTGGTCCATCAACCCCTGTTGCTGATTGGCCAGGCTATTGAGCGTCTGGCTGACCCGCGCCGATTCATTGGCTTGTTCCGACAGCGACTCGGTCACATCACGAATCGTCGCCACGTTGCTGTTGATCTCCTCGGCCACCGCGCTTTGCTGCTCGGCGGCGCTGGCGATCTGCAGGTTCATGTCGCTGATCACCGTCACCGCATCGCCGATCTGGCGCAATGCCGTGACGGCCTGGCCGACCTGTTCGACACTGCCTTGGGCCTGGCGATGGCTGTTGCTCATGGAGCTCACCACTTCCTGGGTGCCGTTTTGCAACTGTTCGATCACCTGGCGGGTTTCTTCCACCGACTCCTGAGTGCGCCGTGCGAGATTGCGCACCTCGTCCGCCACCACCGCAAAACCACGCCCGGCTTCACCGGCACGGGCGGCTTCGATGGCGGCGTTGAGGGCCAGCAGGTTGGTTTGTTCGGCAATCGCGCGGATCACTTCCAGCACTGAACCGATCTGCTCGCTATTGGCTGCCAGGCCTTCGACCTGGGCCATCGCCGTGCTCATGTCGGCAGCCAGGTGGCCGATGCTGGTGGTGGTGCGGTCGATCACCGTCAGGCCTTCGCGGGTGGCCTGGTCGGCATCCCGTGCAGCGTGTGCCGCCTGGGCGGCGCTGCGGGCGACATCCTGGGCGGTGGCGCTCATTTCGTGGGAGGCGGTGGCCACCTGATCCACCTGGCGGTACTGCTGCTCCATGCCGGCACTGGTCTGGCTGGCGATTGCCGCTGATTGGTCGGCGGTGCTGCGCGCGTCCTGCACCGAGCGTTTGACCTCGGCAATGATCGGTTGCAGTTTGTCGAGGAAGCGGTTGAACCAACTGGCCAGTTCGCCCAGCTCGTCGCGCTTGTCGTAGGCCAGGCGCCGGGTCAGGTCGCCTTCGCCGCTGGCGATATCTTCCAGCATATGGGCCACGCCGAGGATCGGCCGGGTGACACTGCGGGCCATCAGCCACACCAGCAGCAAACCGACGATGGCGGCGAGCAGGCCCAGGCCCAGTTCCAGCAGGGTGCCTTTGGTGTTGTCGGCATCCAGCTCGGCCTTGAGGGTTTCGGCGGGGCCGATCAGGACTTTTTCCGGCACATCCAGCAACACGCCCCAGGACTTGCCATTGGGAATGGGCTGGAAGGGTGCCAGCACCTTGAGTTGATGGTCGGTACGCAGGCTGTAGGTCTGGGTGCTGCTGGCCATGGCGCTGATCAGTTGTGCGCCGCTGGCGGTATCCACACTGTCCAGGCGCTGGCTGAGCTTGCTCGCATCCGGGCTGTAGCCGGCCAGCAAACCCACCGGGCTGATGATACTGACGTTGGTCTGGCCGTCATACAGCTCGCGGCTGGCATTCTGGCTGACTGCCTGCAGGCTGTTGAGGTTGATGTCCACCGACAGCGAGGCGATGACTTTGCCATTGGCCATGAGCGGGAACACGATGCTGGTCAGCAAGACGTTGTGCCCGTCGATCACATAGAAGTACGGCTCGATCACACACGGCTTGAGGGTCGTGCGTGGGCAGGTGAACCAGGTGTTGGCCTTCTCGCCGCTGGGGCCGACGCTGGTGTCGGACATATCGCTTTCCGGCAGCGCCATCGAGGTCAGGGTGCCGGGTGTCGGCTGCGACCAGTACAGGGCAAAGCGTCCCTTTTCATTGCTGCCCAGCTCCGCTTGGCCGGCGAACAGCTCATCCTTGCCATCCAGGGCATTGGCTTCAAAGACCAGGGACAGGCCCAGCAGGTCCGGGTTGGCTTGCAGGGCGGCCTTGACCTGGCGGGTCAGGTCTTCACGCAGGTCGAAGGCATCGAGGAAGCGTTTTTCGGCCTGTTCGCGCAAAAACAGCACCTGGCGCGAAAAGCCATGGCCATATTGGTAGGCGTCCATAAATTGCTGGCGGATGCCCAGCGCCTGCACTTCACCCTGGGCTTCGATGCGCGATTGGGCTGCAACATTAAGCATCTGTGTGCTGGAGGTCTGGACCCGTTGTGAACTCTGGTCCATCCGATACAGCGAAAGACCCACCAGCAGGGTCACGATGCCCAACAGACAAAGGCCGGCGAGGAGGGTGATTTTCCATTGAATGGACAGCTGCCTGAGCGACATGGAGATCCTTAACCTTTCGTTGCGACAGAGATAATCCACTCTATCGGCCGCGGGTTGTTTTTCTTTATTCATACGTTCAATTGAATCTATTCGCGACGTCGTTCTTTGACATGGCGCGCCGGCTGCTGCAAAGTGCGCGGCCTCTAATAAAACTCCCTTTCTGCGTGTGCCGTGGTCGACATCTGGCCGGGGCGCCGGCGCGTGTTGTGTTTATATTTCTGTCTTGAGGTAACCATGATTAACGCAGTAATCGCCGCGGTCGGCACCATGCTCGTGCTCAGCCTGTCCCGCGTGCATGTGGTCATCGCGATCATCGTGGGTGCCCTGGTCGGCGGTTTGACCGGTGGCCTGGGGATCGACGCGACGCTCAGCGCGTTCAACAGCGGCTTGGGCGGCGGTGCCACGGTGGCGTTGTCTTACGCATTGCTCGGTGCTTTCGCGGTGGCGATTGCCAAGTCCGGCCTGGCCCATGCCCTGGCGGACAAGGCCCTGCTGCTGGTGGGCCGCCAGGACGCCACTGGCGGCAGTTCTGTCAAATGGCTGCTGATCTGCCTGCTGGGAGCGGTGGCGATTGCCTCGCAGAACATCCTGCCGATCCATATCGCCTTTATCCCGCTGCTGGTACCGCCGCTGCTGTATGTGCTGACCAAGTTGCAGATTGACCGGCGCCTGATCGCCTGCGTCATGACCTTCGGCCTGATCACCCCGTACATGTTCCTGCCGGTGGGCTTCGGCAATATCTTCCTCAACCAGATCCTGCTGGCCAATGTCGCCAAGAGCGGGGTGGATATCAGCCAGGTCAACGTTACCCATGCCATGGGTATTCCGGCGCTGGGCATGGTGTTCGGCCTGTTGGTGGCGGTGTTTATCAGCTACCGCAAAAAGCGCATCTACGACCTGCAGAAGATCGAGCGGGTCGAGCAAGTGGCGGTGCAGTACAACCCGCTGACCCTGCTGGTCGCCGGGCTGGCCATTGCCTCGGCCTTTATTATCCAGTTGTGGCTGGATTCGATGATCATCGGTGCCCTGGCGGGTTTCCTGATCTTCTCGGTATCGGGCATCGTGCGCTGGCGCGACACCGATGATCTGTTCACCGAAGGCATGAAAATGATGGCGATGATCGGCTTCATCATGATCGCGGCGTCGGGGTTTGCCGAAGTGCTCAAGGCCACCGGCCAGGTACAGACGCTGGTGCAGGCTTCGGCCGAATTCATCGGCCACAGCCGTGGCGTGGGTGCGCTGTTGATGTTGCTGGTAGGCCTGCTGGTGACCATGGGCATCGGTTCGTCGTTTTCCACCGTGCCGATCCTCGCGGCGATTTTTGTACCGCTGTGTGTGCAACTGGGGTTCAGCCCGCTGGCCATTGTCTGCATCGTCGGCACCGCCGGGGCCTTGGGCGATGCCGGTTCGCCTGCGTCCGACTCTACCCTGGGGCCGACCTCGGGTTTGAACATCGACGGCCAGCACCACCATATCTGGGACACCGTGGTCCCGACCTTCCTGCACTACAACCTGCCGTTGCTGGTGTTCGGCTGGTTTGCTGCGATGACCCTGTAACAAGCAGATTCCTACAGTTTTCTCCTTTAGGGCCGTTAACCTCGTAACGTTGCCCTACAAGAGAGAAGATCCATGCGTCTGAGTCTGAAGGCCAAAGTCCTGTCCCTCGCTGTACTGCCAGTGTTGTTGTTTGCCGTGGTCATCAGCCTGACCACCGTGTGGATTCTCAAGGAACAGGCGCGCACCGAGGTGGCCGAAACCCGCCAGCGCCTGCTCAACAACGCCAAGGCCACCCTGCAAAGTTATGTCGAAGTGGCGATGACCACCATCAAGCCGCTGTACGACGCGGCAGCCCCCGGCGATACGGAGGCGCGGGCGCAGGTGGTCAAGCTGTTGTCCAACACAACCTACGGCAAGGACGGCTATTTCTTCGGCTACGACTCCGAAACCATCCGCCTGTTCAAGGGCAACAGCCCCGACGGCGTGGGCAAAAGCTTCAAGGACAACCGTGACCCCAACGGCGTCTACGTCAACCGCGACCTGGTCAAGGTCGGCAAGGACGGCACCCACTACCTGCAATACAGCTCGACCCAGCCGGGGCAAACCGAACTGGTGCCCAAGCTCGGCTACACCGAGTACCTGCCCAAGTGGGACATGGTGATCGGTACCTCGGTCAACCTCGACGGTATCGAGGCCCTGGTCAGCGAAGTCGAAGCCAAGGTCAACGAGCGCATGGAAGGGGTGTTGTTGAGCATTGTCGGCATCGCCGTAATCCTGCTGTTGCTGATCGCTGCAGCGGGCATGCTGCTGGCCAATACCATCCTGCGCCCCTTGCACCTGATGAAAGCCAACCTCGACGATATCGCCGCCGGTGAGGGCGACCTGACCCGGCGCCTGGCAATCACCAGCCAGGACGAGTTGGGTGAACTGGCCGGCTCGTTCAATCGGTTTGTCGACAAGATCCACGGCCTGGTACGCCAGATCACTGACATGACCTCGCAACTGACCGGGCTGGTCAGCCAGGTGTCCGAGCAGGCCCATCGTTCGGAACAGGCCATGGAACGCCAGCGCCAGGAAACCGACCAGGTGGCGACGGCGATCAATGAAATGTCGTCTGCCGCCCATGAAGTGGCCCGCAGTGCCCAGGGCGCGGCCGTGGCGGCGCAGCAGACCGACGCCGAAGGCCAGGCCGCCAAGCGAGTGGTGGATGGCAGCATCGCGCAGATTCATGCGTTGGTGAATGACATCCGCAGCAGTGGCGTGTCCCTGGATAGCCTGCAACAGGACGTGTCGTCGATTGTCAGCGTGCTTGGGGTGATCCGCTCGATTGCCGAGCAGACCAACCTGCTGGCCCTCAACGCCGCCATTGAAGCCGCCCGTGCCGGTGAAGCCGGGCGTGGTTTTGCGGTGGTGGCCGATGAGGTACGCGCACTGGCCAGCCGCACCCAGCAAAGTACCCAGGAAATCCAGGGCATGATCGACCGCCTGCAAAAAGGCACCGAGGCGGCCGTGGAATCCATGCGCCGCTCCAGCGATGCCGGCGACGGCACCTCGGCCCAGGCCAACGAAGCCGGGGCGTCCCTGGATACCATGGCGCAACTGATCGGCACCATCAACACGATGAACGCGCAGATCGCCAGTGCTGCAGAAGAGCAAACCGCCGTGGCCGAAGAGATCAACCGCAGCGTGCATCAGATTGCCGTGGCGGTGGACAGCGTGGCGGACGAGACCCAGCAGGGCGCACAGACCTCCCGCAGCCTGGCGGAACTGGGGCAGCGGTTGGGGCAGTTGGTGGGGCAGTTCAGGATCTGATCTGGCAATTGCGGTGCTGGCTCTGGCCTCATCGCAGGCAAGCCAGCTCCCACACTTGATCGGTGAACATGGTCAAAATGTGGGAGTTGCTGGGGTAGTTAGGGATCTGATCTGGCAATTGCGGTGCTTGATCTGGCTCCATCGCAGGCAAGCCAGCTCCCACACTTGATCGGTGAGTACGGTCAAAATGTGGCAGTTGCTGGGGTAGTTCGGGATCTGATCTGGCAATTGCGGTGCTTGATCTGGCCTCATCGCAGGCAAGCCAGCTCCCACACTTGATCGGTGAACATGGTCAAAATGTGGGAGTTGGTGGGGCAGTTCAGGATCTGATCTGGCAATTGCGGTGCTTGATCTGGCCTCATCGCAGGTAAGCCAGCTCCCACATGTTGAACTGTGAATGCAGTCAAATGTGGGAGCTGGTGGGGCAGTTCAGGATCTGATCTGGCAATTGCGGTGCTGGTTCTGGCCTCATCTCAGGCAAGCCAGGCCCCACATGTTGAACTGTGAATGCAGTCAAATGTGGGAGCTGGCTTGCCTGCGATGGGGCCCTAACAGCCGCTACACATCCCGCATCAACAACCCAAACCCGATATCCATGTCCAACGGCACCGGCACATATACCGTGTGCCCATCCCCCGGCGCCACCTCAATCGCCTCACCCTTGGCGTTATGCATCATCCCCAGGTCAAAATGGAAATTCCCCGCCGGGGTCATCAGTTCCAGGTGATTGCCCACGGCAAAGCGGTTCTTCACCTTGACTTCGGCCAGCTCCCCGCGCCGTTCGCCGGTCAATTCACCGACAAACTGCTGTTGTTCCGAAACGGAGCTGCCGTTCTGGTAGTTCTGGTATTCGTCATGCACATGGCGGCGCAGGAAACCTTCGGTGTAGCCACGCTGGGCCAGGGACTCAAGGTTGGTCATCAAGCCCCGGTCGAACGCACGACCGGCCACCGCATCATCAATGGCCTGGCGGTACACCTGGGTGGTGCGCGCCACATAAAAGTGGGACTTGGTGCGGCCTTCGATTTTCAACGAATGCACGCCCATCTGCGTCAGGCGCTCGACATGCTGCACCGCCCGCAGGTCCTTGGCGTTCATGATGTAGGTGCCGTGTTCGTCCTCGAAGGCCGGCATCTGCTCATCCGGGCGGTTGGCCTCCTGCAGCAGGAACACCTGGTCGGTGGGCGCGCCAAGGCCCAGGGTCGGCTCGGGCTGATACTGCTGGACGATATCGCCCACGGTGTTTTCGGTCGCGGGTGTGGCCTGGTATTTCCAGCGGCAGGCGTTGGTGCAGGTGCCCTGGTTGGCATCGCGCTTGTTCATGTAGCCGGACAACAGGCAGCGCCCGGAGTAGGCCATGCACAGCGCGCCATGCACAAACACTTCCAGCTCCATGGCCGGCACGTGCTGGCGGATTTCGGCGATTTCTTCCAGGGACAGCTCCCGCGACAGGATGATCCGGCAGATGCCTTGCTGCTGCCAGAACTCGACACTGGCCCAGTTCACCGTGTTGGCCTGCACCGACAGATGGATCGGCATCTGCGGGAAGTGCCGGCGCACCAGCATGATCAAGCCCGGATCGGACATGATCAGCGCGTCCGGGCCCATGGCGATCACCGGTTCCAGGTCCTTGAGGAAGGTTTTCAGCTTGGCATTGTGCGGCGCGATATTGACCACTACATAAAAGCGCTTGCCCTGGGCCTGCGCCTCGGCGATGCCCAGGGCCAGGTTGGCGTGATCGAACTCGTTATTACGCACCCGCAAGCTGTAGCGCGGCTGGCCGGCGTAGACCGCATCGGCGCCGTAGGCAAAGGCGTAGCGCATGTTTTTCAGGGTGCCGGCAGGAGCGAGCAATTCGGGAGCGAGGACAGGGAGCATGGGATTCAGATCGCAAAAGGGCGGCAGGGTAGCCGAGCCGGGCCTGGCGGTTATTGATCTGGGTCTACGCTGTAGAAATAAAGATGGCACTCGCCGGATGCGCGGTGGACTAAGCAACAGGGCGCGCTGGGCGCCCAGCGTTTTTCTGGCACGGATCGGACATGAACCAAACGAATCTGCAATTCAAAACCCTGCTATTGCTGCTGGTCCTGGTGACCCTCGCGTTTTTCTGGATCCTGTTGCCGTTCTACGGCGCGGTGTTCTGGGCGGTCATCCTCGGGATCATCTTTGCGCCTATGCAGCGGCGCCTGCAGCTCAAGTTTGGCTGGAACCGCAACCTCACGTCGCTGTGTACCCTGATGGTGTGCCTGGTGATCGCGATCTTGCCGGTGATCATCACCAGCGCCTTGCTGGTGCAGGAGGGGGCGACGCTGTACAAGAACGTCGAAAGCGGCAAATTGGATGTGGCGGGCTACATCGAGCAATTCAAGAACTTCCTGCCGCCGTACTTTCAGCACCTGCTGGATCGCTTCGGCATGGGCAACCTGGAAGGCCTGCGCGAGAAAATCGTCAAGGGCGCGATGCAGGGCAGCCAGTTCTTTGCCAGCCAGGCATTCAGCTTTGGTCAGGGCACCTTTGATTTCCTGGTGAGCTTTTTCATCATGCTCTACCTGCTGTTCTTCCTGCTGCGCGACGGCCCCGAACTGGTGCGCAAAGTGCGCACGGCGGTGCCGCTGGCCGAGCCACAGAAGCGTCGCCTGCAACTGAAGTTCAACCGCGTGGTGCGGGCGACCGTCAAGGGCAATGTGCTGGTGGCGGTGACCCAAGGGGCGCTGGGTGGCCTGATTTTCTGGTTTCTGGATATTCCCAGTGCGTTGCTCTGGGCGGTGCTGATGGCGTTTCTGTCATTGCTGCCGGCGGTGGGTGCCGGGATTGTGTGGGGGCCGGTAGCCGCGTACTTCCTGCTCAGCGGTTCAATCTGGCAAGGGGTGGTGCTGGCCTTGTTCGGGGTGTTTGTGATCGGCCTGGTGGACAACGTGCTGCGCCCGATCCTGGTGGGCAAGGACACCAAGATGCCGGATTACCTGATCCTGATCTCAACCCTGGGCGGCCTGTCGGTCTTCGGCCTCAATGGTTTTGTAATCGGGCCGTTGATTGCCGCGCTGTTTATTTCCAGCTGGGGGCTGTTTGTAGAAACCAAACCTCGGGTACGCCTGCCATTGCCCTAAGCCGAGAAACAATGGGCCATCTTGCGTGACAGGGCCTGGGCATCGGGCAGCGACGTCAGGGGGCCACTGATGGCTTCACCGTCGCGTACCAGGTACCAGCAGGCGAGCAAACCCAGCTCGCGAAGGGGGACAGGGACGGCACTGCCGACGACGGACATGATCTGGATAGTGGGCATATCTACCTCCATTGCTGATGGAGGTCACCTTACGGTGGCCCGGCGGCGAGGGAAAATCACCCTGCTCGATAGTCAACATCACTGTCATCGAGGCTGCACCGGCAGGGGCTCAGTCAACCACCTGGTCCAGCATGTGCAGCACCTCCTGTTCATTGAGCAGGCCTTTGTGGACCAGGTTTTCTGCCAGCAGCGAAAGAAACTTGGCGCTGCGATGGCCTTCCAGGTGCTTGAGCTCGGTCAAGGCGCTATAGACCTTGCTCGAGGTGCAGAGGCCGGCGGTACGGTGCGGATTTTGTGTGGGCATGCTGGGGCGTCCTTGTTGTTATGGCCTGTTATAGGGGACAGTTTTGATAGTGAGAGTGCCGTGTGACACAAACATGACAGCGCGGCCCCCCATTGGGCAAGTGCACGTTGGCCCTAATAATGTCGGAATTAACAGCCAGGGTTGTCCCCATAACGACCCTGGCGAGATTTATTCAGACCTGGCCACCCATAAAAAAGCCCCGCCGGGTGTGCGGGGCTTTTGCTGATGGGTTTACCAGCCACGCCCGTAATAGCCACGGGGCGGGCCGTAGTAGCCACGTGGTGGCCCGTAATACACGGGCGCCCGGCGGTAATACACCGGCTGCTGCACGTACACTGGCGCCGGCTGGTAATAGACCGGTGGCGGGGCGGCATACACCGGCTGGGGCTGGTAATACACCGGTTGCTGCTGCACATACACCGGTCGATCATGGCTGGCGATCACAGAGCCCACTACGGCTGCGCCGACAACCGCACCCAATACGGCCGGGCCACCCCAACCGCCACCATGGGCGGAGGCTTGGCCGGCTACAGCAAGTGCACCGATCAGCAAAGCGATCCTGGGGATTTTACGAATCATGGTCTTTCCTCGGTTGGCCCCTGCGCTTGTGGTCTGCAATCAATAGACTCAAGGATTGTCGCGGGGATACTTTTAAGACAACGTATTTCAGGAAAACAGCACGGCCACTAGGTAAAGGTTGTGTAAGGTCTGTACCGATTTGCTTACTTCGAAGAGGCGTTACCGATGCTGATGAACCCCAACAAGGATACCCAGTTGTGCATGTCGCTGTCGGCCCGTCCGGGCAATTTCGGCCTGCGATTTCATAACCATTTGTATGAGCAGCTGGGGCTGAACTTCTACTACAAGGCGTTCAGCAGCCAGGACTTGAACGGCGCCGTGGCCGGGATCCGTGCCTTGGGGATTCGTGGGTGTGGGGTGTCGATGCCGTTCAAGGAAGCCTGCATCGAGCTGGTCGATGAGCTCGACGAATCGGCCCGCGCCATCGCCTCGATCAACACCATCGTCAACACCGCCGGGCACCTCAAGGCCTACAACACCGACTACATCGCCATCGAGCAACTGCTGCAAAAACACGCGGTGCCCAAGGACTCGACCTTCGCCCTGTACGGCAGCGGCGGCATGGCCAAGGCCGTGGCCAGTGCCTTGCGGGATGGTGGCTATGCCAATGGCGTGATCGTTGCGCGCAATGAAATGGCGGGCCGGGCCCTGGCGCAGAACCTGGGCTATCAGTGGCAGGCGACCTTGGGTGAAGCGCGCCCGCAGATGCTGGTCAACGTGACGCCGATCGGCATGACTGGCGGCGCCCAGGCGCAGGACCTGGCGTTTGCGGCCGACGCGATTGATGCGGCAGACACCGTGTTCGATGTGGTGGCCATCCCCGCCGAAACGCCGTTGATCGTGCGGGGCAGGGCCCAGGGCAAGCGGGTGATTACCGGCCTGGAAGTGATCGCGATCCAGGCCCTGGAGCAGTTCGTGTTGTACACCGGCATCCGGCCGACGGACGAACAGTTCCAGAAGGCGGTGGATTTCGCCCGGCAGTAAACACCGCCGGCCCAGGTGGGAGCGGGCTTGCTCGCGAAGACGTCGGCCCAGCAAACATTGATGTTGACTGACCCACTGCTTTCGCGAGCAAGCCCGCTCCCACACAAGCCCGCTCCCATAAGGGGGGACGTTTATTCGAGGCGTGACAGGCGCTCTTCCAGCGCCGCAATCCGCGCCTCCAGCTCCTCGATGCGCTCCACGGAAACCCCACTGGCGCTGCTGCGCTCCACCGGGCTACCGCGGGCGGCCAGGATCGCCTCGATATCCGCGGGATCGCCCAGGGAGTGGGTGTAGCGGTCTTCGCGCTGGCCGGCCTGCTTGGGTACCAGCACCGCCAGGTCACGGGCGATCAGGCGTTCCAGTTGATGCACCACCTGCTCGGCATCTTCAAAATCATGCATGCGCCCGCTGCGGGTCAGCAGTTCGTTGACCGTCTGCGGCCCGCGCAGGAACAGCAGGCCGGTAAGGATCACCTGTGCCGGCACCAGTTCCAGGGCCTTGTCCACGCGGTGTTCCCAGCGGTCGGCGCGACTGCCCATCACCAGCTTGGTAAAACCACGGCCCTCCAGGGCGCGCAGGCTCTGGCCAACCTGGCCCTGGCTGAGGTTCATCACCGGTTCCCGGCTGGTTTTCTGGTTGCAGGCCAGGACCAGGGCATTGAGGGTCAGCGGGTAGGTTTCCGGGTTAGTGGCCTGTTTCTCGATCAGGCAGCCCAAAACGCGGATTTCCGTGCTGTTCAGGCGCGGCTCGGAAGAGGTGGTGTCGTGCTCGGCGGTCATCGCGCTTTCCCTATGCAGTGAGCCCACTAGCCTAATCCCGAAAAAATAAAAGACAAGCAGCGCTCATGTCTATAATCGCCGCTGTTCAAACCCTGTCACCACTGTCGAGACTGTCATGACTATTTCCCTGTACGCCGCTTCACTTCCGGTCTTCAAGCAAATGCTCAACGCCCTGAGCGATGTGCTGAACAAGGCCGAGGCCCACGCCACCGCCAAGAACATCGACCCTAACGCCTTGCTGCAGGCGCGTCTGTTCCCGGACATGTTCCCGCTGGTCCGTCAGGTACAGATCGCCGTGGATTTTGCCAAGGGCGTTTCCGCGCGCCTGGCTGAGATCGAAGTGCCGAAATACGAAGATACCGAAGTTACCTTCGCTGACCTGCAAGCGCTGATTGCCAAGGTCTTGGCCTTTATCGACACCATCACCCCGGCACAGATCGACGGCAAGGAAGGTATCGAGATCGTCACCCGTCCGGGCACGCCTAAAGAGAAGCGATTCAGCGGCCAGTCCTACTTGCTGACCTACGGCCTGCCGCAGTTCTTCTTCCACGTCACCACCGCCTACGCCTTGCTGCGTCATAACGGTGTGGAAGTGGGCAAGCGTGACTACATGGGCGCATTCTAAGCCCCGAGTCACACCGCAAAACAAATGTGGGCGCTGGTTTGTGTGGGAGCTGGTTTGTCGGATCGCCGCATCGCTGCGATAGCATCACCTCGGTATCACTGATAGACCGAGTTGCTTGCATCGCAGGCAAGCCAGCTTCCACCCAAACCAGCGCCCACTTGCTTGCCGGGTTGTGTCAGGCCGGGTTCTTGTCTTCCTGGCCCAGGCACGCCGCAGCGGTGAACAACACGTCGGTAGACGAGTTCAGCGCGGTTTCCGCCGAATCCTGCAACACCCCGATAATGAAGCCTACGGCCACCACTTGCATGGCGATTTCACTCGGAATGCCGAACAGGCTGCACGCCAGTGGAATCAGCAACAGCGAACCCCCGGCCACACCCGACGCGCCACAGGCACAGATCGCTGCAACCACGCTGAGCAGCACGGCGGTCGGCAGGTCGACGGCGATGCCCAAGGTGTGCACGGCCGCCAGGGTCAGCACGGTAATGGTGATCGCGGCGCCGGCCATATTGATGGTCGCACCCAACGGGATCGACACCGAATAGGTGTCTTCATGCAGGCCCAGGCGCTCACTCAACGCCAGGTTGACCGGGATATTGGCCGCCGAACTGCGGGTGAAGAAGGCGGTGATCCCACTTTCACGCAGGCACAACAGCACCAACGGGTACGGGTTGCGGCGCAGTTTCCAGAACACGATGGCTGGGTTGACCACCAGTGCCACGAACAGCATGCAGCCGATCAGCACCAGCAACAGGTGCGCATAACCTAGCAAGGCATCGAAGCCGGAAGCGGCCAGGGTCGAGGCCACCAGGCCGAAAATACCCAGGGGGGCGAAGCGAATCACCACGCGCACGATCAGCGTGACGCCGTTGGACAGGTCGTCCAGCACGGTTCGGGTGGTTTCCCCGGCATGACGGATCGCGATGCCCATACCGATGGCCCAGGCCAGGATCCCGATGAAATTGGCGTTCATCAGGGCGCTGATAGGGTTGTCCACCACGCTGAGCAACAGGCCCTGCATCACCTCGCCAATCCCGCCGGGGGCGCTGACGGCCACGTCATGGGTGCTGAGCACCAGGTTCGAGGGGAAGAGGGTGCTGGCAATGACCGCGACCACCGCCGCCGAAAAGGTGCCCAGCAGGTACAGGAACAGAATCGGCCGGATATGGGTTTCCTGGCCATGCTTGTGGTTGGCAATCGAGGCCATCACCAGCACAAACACCAGGATTGGCGCCACGGCCTTGAGCGCCGAGACAAATACCTTGCCGATAAACGCGGTGGACAGGGCCGCACTGGGCGACAGCAGGGCCAGCAAGATGCCAGCGGTCAGGCCGATGACAATCTGGGTGACCAGGCTGAGGCGCATAAGTCGTTGAAAGAGTGAGGGAGCAGCAGTCATAAGAGTGTCTCTAGTTTTTTTAATGTGTACAGCGCTATGCGGGGCGCGAAGTCTAACATGCTGTAGGAAATATCCAGTTTACTGCGGCATTCAGTCGCCAAGGCCGTGTGTGGCACGGTCACATTCTGTTAAGATTCGCCATCCTCTTCTTATATCTCTGTCAGCGGGCCTCAAGGCTAACGCTGGCGTCGCCGTTTCTGGAGTTGTGCATGTTGTTGCCCATCCTGCTGCTGTCCGCAGCCGGTTTTACCGTGTTGACCACCGAATTTGTGATTGTCGGGCTATTACCCTCCATCGCTCGCGACCTGGATGTGAGCGTGTCCCAGGCCGGTCTGCTGGTGACTTTGTTTGCCTTTACCGTGGCCGCGTTCGGGCCGTTTCTGACCGCGTATTTCGCGCGTTTCGAGCGCAAGCGTCTGTTTATCAGCATTCTATTGATGTTTGGCGCGGCCAATACCCTGGCGGCCCTGGCGCCGAATATCTGGGTGATGGCCGTGGCCCGCCTGATTCCCGCTCTGGGGCTGCCGGTGTTTTGGGCCCTGGCCAGTGAAACGGCAGTGGACATCGTCGGGCCGGACTACGCTGGCCGGGCGATTGCCAAGATCGGTTTCGGGATTGTCTGCGCTACCGTCTTCGGCATCCCGGTGGGCACCCTGATCTCCGATGCATTCGGCTGGCGCAGCGCCTTTGGCATCCTCGCCGGGGTGGCGATGCTCAAGGCATTGCTGCTGTTGATCTACCTGCCGGCCACCACCGTGAAAAAGGACGCGGTGACCCTGCGTTCGCAGTTCAAGATCCTGCGCAGCCCGTTGATGCAGGGCCATGTGTTGCTGTCGATCCTGGTCTTCAGCGGCATGTTCACCGCTTACACCTACCTGGCCGATATTCTGGAGCGCCTGGCCGGCTTCGATGGCACCCTGGTGGGCTGGTGCCTGATGGGCTTTGGCGCCGTCGGCCTGATCGGTAACTCCCTGGGCGGGCGCATGGTCGACAAGCATCCGCTGATCGCTTCCATGGTGTTCTGCGGCTTAATGATCGCCGGCATGGTAGCGCTGGTACCGGCGATCCACTCCACCCTCGGCCTGGCGGCGGCCATGGCGATCTGGGGCGTGACCCAGGCGGCGCTGTTTTTGGTCAGCCATGTGCGGTTGATGAAGGCCGCACCCCATGCGCCGGCATTTGCTGCGTCCTTGAACATTGCCGGGGCCAACCTGGGCATTGGCCTGGGCGCGATGGTCGGTGGGCGGGTGATCGACACCATGGGCCTGGGCAGCCTGGGGTTTGCCGCGTCGGGGTTTATCCTGCTGTCGATTCTCCTGGCCCTGTGGCTGATGACCGCCAAGACCCGGGTCGCCTGCGCCTAAAGCGCGGTAAACAGCTCGCGGCGAGCACCTTCGGTAATCGCCACGATGCCGGGGTGCTTGACCTTGCGCTCCACCGAGATGGCATAGAACGACTCGGTGACCGCGTCTGTCTGGCCAATCAATGCCACGCCGTATTGGCGTAGCACTTCCTCGGCAATCACGCTGGGGGCGATAAAAATCCCGCTGCCGGATTGGCCGAACGCCTGCATCAAGGCGCTGTCGTCGAACTCGCCGATAATCTTCGGACGGATCTGCTGCTCGGCGAACCAGCGCTGCAAACGGCTGCGCACCACGGTTTCTGCACCAGGAATCAACAGCGGCGCACCGTGCAGGCATTGTGGGAAATCGCCGCCGTGCAGGTCCGCCAACGCCTGGGTGGCGAAGAAGCTGATGCCACATTCCCCCAGCTTCTGGCTGTAGCCCTTGATATCCAGGTGGGTCGGCATCGGGCTGTCGGAGATCACCAGGTCCAGGCGCTGGATCGCCAGGTCGGCCAACAGCCGCTCGAGTTTGTCTTCGCGGCAGGTGATGCGCAGCGGCTCGCTCAGCTCCATGGTCGGCGCGATCAGGCGGTAGACGATGGACTTGGGCACCACATCCGCCACGCCGACACGAAACACAATCTGTTGTTCATTGGGCTGGGCGCGCAACATCGCTTCCAATTCATTGCCGGTCTGGAACATCTGCTCGGCATAGGGCAGGGCCTGGCGCCCGGCCTCGGTCAGCTCCAACTGGCGGCCGACTCGTTGAAACAGTGCGATACCAAATGTCTGCTCCAGCAGGCTGATTTGCCCGCTGATGGTCTGCGGTGTGAGGTTCAGTTGCTCGCAGGCGCGCACGATGCTGCCGGTCTTGGCGACCACCCAGAAGTAATGCAGTTGTCGGTAGTTGAGCATCAGGTGCCTCGGTTGCAGAGTATTACTTCGTATAAATCGAAGTATAAGCGAAAAAAATACGAATTTTCCTGAAGTGTTCGCTTCCTTAGAATGCCTCGCTATCGCGGGCCCAATGCTTGGGCCCAACGGTTCTAACGAGGAATACATCATGAAACTCAATTCCCTGGGCGCGGCGTCGTTGCTTGCGCTTTCATTAGTGGTGCTCAGTGGTTGCGACCAGGTCGAGAAAAGCACGCAGCAGGTGCTGGGCAAAGCCAGCGAAGCGGCCAAGCAGGCCATTGACGACACCCATAAAGCCGCCGAACAGGCGTTGAGCGAAGCGACCCAGGGCTTGATCGCCCCCAAGGACGACGAGCAGGATCAGGACTCCAAGCCTGAGCCAAGTTCCAAAGAAGCTTAATTCCCCGTATACCGAGTCAGGACTGACCTATGGATTATCTTGTACAACTGGCCGCGAGCCCTACCGCCTGGGTGGCCCTGGCGACGTTGATCGTCATGGAAATCGTGCTGGGGATCGACAACCTGATCTTCATCTCGATCCTCACCAATAAATTGCCGGAGCAGCACCGGGCCAAGGCACGGCGCATCGGCATCAGCATGGCGCTGATACTGCGCCTGGGCCTGTTGAGCACCATCGCGTTTATTGTGCAATTGACCTCGCCGGTATTCGAAGTCTTCGGCCAGGCGTTTTCGTGGAAGGACATGATCCTGATCGCCGGCGGCCTGTTCCTGGTATGGAAGGCAACCACCGAGATCCACCACAGCATGGACCCGGAGCCCGAAGAGAAGGCCAGCGTCGGCAACACAGTGGCTATTGGCTTTGCCGCGGCCATCGGGCAGATCCTGTTGCTCGACCTGGTGTTCTCTATCGACAGCATCATCACCGCCGTCGGTATGACCGAGCACTTGCCGATCATGATCATTGCCGTGGTGACTTCGGTAATCGTGATGCTGGTAGCGGCTGAACCCCTGGCCAAGTTCATCAACGACAACCCGACCGTGGTCATGCTGGCCCTGGGCTTCTTGATTATGATCGGCATGACCTTGATCGCCGAAGGCTTCGGTGCCCATGTGCCGAAAGGCTACGTGTACGCGGCCATGGCTTTCTCGGCTGCCATCGAGTGCCTGAACATTGCCCGGCGTAATCGCCACAAGCGTTTACTCGCTGCCCGCCAGTAACCGCTGAACCCCAAAGGCCGGCTGCGCTCACAAGAGCCCAGCCGGCCTTTTGCTGTCTGTTAGAATCCCCGCACTTGATAGTTTGAGGTCCACCATGAACGAGCCGATTCGCCTGACCCAGTACAGCCACGGTGCCGGTTGCGGCTGCAAGATTTCGCCACAGGTGCTGGAAGTGATCCTCGCCGGCAGCGGTGCGCAGAACCTCGACCCCAAGCTCTGGGTGGGTAATGCCTCGCGGGACGACGCGGCGGTGTACGCCATTGATGACGAGCGCGGGGTGGTGTCCACCACGGACTTTTTCATGCCGATCGTCGACGATCCCTTCGATTTCGGGCGCATTGCTGCCACCAACGCCATCAGCGATATCTACGCCATGGGCGGCGATCCGTTGATGGCCATCGCGATTCTCGGCTGGCCGGTCAATGTGCTGGCCCCGGAGATCGCCCGGGAAGTGATTCGCGGTGGCCGTGCGGTGTGCGACGCGGCAGGCATTCCCCTGGCCGGTGGGCACTCCATCGACGCCCCGGAGCCGATCTTCGGCCTGGCCGTCACCGGGCTGGTGCACAAGCGTCATATGAAGCGCAACGACACCGCCACCGCCGGTTGCCGCTTGTACCTGACCAAACCCCTGGGCATCGGCATCCTTACCACCGCCGAGAAGAAGGGCAAGCTGCGGGAAGCCGATATCGGCCTGGCGCGGGACTGGATGTGCACCCTCAACAAGCCCGGCAGCCGCTTTGGCAAGCTGGCCGGGGTTAGCGCCATGACCGACGTGACCGGTTTCGGCCTGCTCGGGCACCTCGTGGAAATGGCTGACGGCAGCGGTTTGACCGCGCTTATCGAATACGAAAAAGTCCCACGCCTGCCAGGGGTCGAGTACTACCTGGACCAGGGTTGTGTGCCTGGCGGTACGTTGCGCAACTTCGACAGTTACTCGCGCCAACTGGGCCGTATCAATGAGTTGCACAAGCGCGTGCTGTGCGACCCGCAAACCAGTGGCGGGCTGCTGGTGGCGGTCACGCCTGAGGGCGAAGCCGAGTTTCTCGCGGCAGCGGCCGAACTGGGGCTGAACCTTGCGCCCATTGGCCAGTTGGTCGAGCGACAGAGCCACGCGGTAGAGGTGTCTTGATGCCCATCGACATCACCGATTACCGCGATATCTTTCTTAACGACCGGCCGATGATGGATACCCGTGCGCCGGTCGAATTCGTCAAGGGTGCGTTCCCCGGCGTGGTCAACCTGCCGTTGATGAACGATGACGAGCGCCAGCGGGTGGGCACTTGCTATAAGCAGCAAGGGCAGCAGGCGGCGATTGTGCTGGGACACCAACTGGTCAGCGGCGCAACGCTGCAGGAGCGACTGGCGCGCTGGACCGCGTTTGCCCAGGCCAACCCTGACGGTTACCTGTATTGCTTCCGTGGCGGCTTGCGCTCGCACTTGGTGCAGAAGGTGCTCAAGGACGAAGCGGGGATCGACTATCCCCGGGTCGGCGGTGGCTACAAGGCTATGCGTACCTTCTTGCTGGAGACCGTGGACCAGGCTGTGGAACAGTGCGATTTCGTCCTGCTGGGTGGCCTGACCGGCAGCGGCAAGACCGAGGTGCTCCAGCAACTGCGCAATGGCCTGGACCTGGAAGGCTACGCCAACCACCGGGGCTCCAGCTTTGGCAAGCGGGCCACGGGCCAGCCGTCGAATATCGACTTTGAAAACCGCCTGGCGGTGGACGTACTGAAAAAGCGCGCGCGGGGCATCGAGCAGTTTGTGCTTGAGGACGAAAGCCGCATGATCGGTAGCTGCGCCTTGCCGCTGAACCTGCACCGGGGCATGCAGGCGTACCCGATGGTGTGGCTGGAAGAGAGTCTGGAAAACCGCGTCGAGCGGGTCTTGCGCGACTATGTGATCGACCTGTGCGCGCAGTTCAACGCCGAGTTTGGCGAAGCGGGCTTCAGCCTGTTCGCCGAGCGCCTGGTGCAGAGCCTGGCCAATATCCACAAGCGTCTGGGTGGGGAGCGCTACCAGCGCTTGCACGGGCTGATGCAGGACGCCCTGGCCGAGCAGGCCCGCTCGGGGAACGTGGATTTGCATCGCGGGTGGATTGTCGGGCTGCGTGAATACTACGACCCGATGTACGCGTTCCAGCGTGAGAAGAAGGGCGCCCGGATCGAGTTTTCCGGGGAGCAGGGCGCGGTGGTGGAGTATCTGCGCGAGCGTGCTGCCCGGCGCGGGTGATTGGTTGGTTTTCAGGGCCCCATTGCAGGCAAGCCAGCTACACATCTCTTTAGTGATTTTTAGGTTTGTGTACATATCCGTTGCTGCGGTCATGGCCACTTAGGGTTCCGCCCTTACGGCGGGTCACTTTTGGAAAAGAGCCCCAAAAGTAACCAAAAGGGCTCTTGCCCCACCACTCGGCACCTCGCCCAGGCTCGGTGTGCCCGTCATCCGACATTGATTTGGGGGGCCGCCGCGATGGGCCATCCATGGCCCAGCGCGGCTAA